>JAYZBT010000204.1:0-7222 GCA_036338615.1 Gemmatimonadota bacterium | reverse complement strand
GAGGCACGCTCGGGGTGGACAGTTCCCAGGTTCCATACGCAGCGGTTGATGCCCGGCACCTGACTCGTGATGGTAGAGACCGCGTGGATGAGCGTCTCCCAGGCGACGTCTCCGCTCAGGAGCACGGGGTGTTCATACGCCGGAGGTCAGCCTTCACACCGACCGAACGCAAGGGCAGCACGCTCGACTGAAGGCCGTACCCGGACGCGTTCGACCTGTTCGTCCAAGACTCGACCCATCGACCACCTGGCTTCGCAGCCACAGATCTAGAAGACGAAATTCGTGATCATCTCGTCCCCGAGCTCGGTATCGTCGACCTCGGGATGGAACTGGAATCCGTACCGGACCATGGAGTCCGAGCCGATGGCGGCGTACCGGTGCTCCGTCGTGTCACCGGTGACGCTGTGGCCGATTTCCTCAAACTCGGGCCCAATGTATATCCCCGAGTCGAGCATCGAAGGACGACCGGCGGGTGAAACTGTGACCTTGCGCTCGCTGGTGGGCTTGCCTAAAGTTAGTCGTGCCTAAATTTCGGTACGAACATCACTTCACGCTACGTCGGTCCAGCCGGCTACCCGAATGGTTGATCCCGCTCTCGCACTCTCCGTCTTCGGCCTCATGGTCGCTGCTTTGGCTGTGGTGTTCTGGCCGCGCCGCGGTGTGTACGCGCGCTTCGCGCACGTAGCGCGTCTGACCGAGCGTGTCCGCTTGGAGGACGCGCTCAAGCACGTGTACACCTGGGAGCAGGCCGGTCGCGTCACGACGCTGGAGAGTCTTGCAGGCCGACTCGAGATCTCCACCGTCCGATCCGCGAAGCTGCTGCAGCGACTTACCGAGTTGGGCCTCGTGCACGCGGGTGACGAGAGCCCCTCTCTCTCCGAGGACGGGCGCGACACGGCGTTGCGGCTCGTACGCACGCACCGACTCTGGGAGCGCTACCTCGCGGACCGGACCGGCGTGCCGGCGACCGAGTGGCACGACGAAGCGGAGCGCGTCGAGCACGACCTCTCGGCGGAGCAGGCGGAAGCACTGTCGGCCCGGCTCGGACACCCGCGCTGGGATCCGCACGGCGACCCGATTCCCACTCCGAGCGGTGACATGCCCGAGGTCGAGCAGTTGAGCCTCGCGGGCGCGCTACCGGGCCGCACAGTGGCGATCGTCCACCTCGAGGATGAGCCACGCGAGATCTTCGACACCTTGCTCACGCAGGGGCTCCACCTCGGCGGACGACTCGAGGTCGTGTCGCGTGACAACAAGCGCGTGCGTGTCGCCAGCGGGGGTCGCGAATGGTCGGTCGGCCTCGTCGCCGCCCGCAACGTGACCGTGCGCGTGCTCGCCGAGGGCGAGAGCGCGGAAGGACCGTCCGAGACGCTGGCGGACCTGTCGCCTGGTGAAGTCGGTCGGGTGCTGGACCTCTCGCCAGCTTGCCGCGGGCCGCAGCGCCGAAGGCTGCTCGACCTGGGCGTGGTCAAAGGCACGGAGATTACCGCCGAGATGGCGAGCGCCGCGGGCGATCCGGTGGCCTACCTCATTCGTGGAGCGCTCATCGCGCTGCGGCGTGGCCAAGCGGAATGGGTGCTCGTGGAACGCGTCGAGGCCCCGGCGGAGATCGCTTCCTGATGCCGACTCTCGCCGCCAGCCCCTGCGGATCGTGCGCTCAACATCGCGCGCAAAGCCTCGTGAAGCTCGGCCTCAGCCCGGACAAGTGGGACTATTTGGTCGCGCTCGCCGGCAATCCCAATGTGGGAAAAAGCACCGTCTTCAACGCGCTGACGGGACTTCGTCAGCACACCGGCAACTGGCCGGGCAAGACCGTGGTGCGAGCGGAAGGCGCGTTCGAGCACGATGGGAGTCGCGTAAAGGTCGTTGACCTGCCCGGCACCTACTCGCTGCAAGCGGGGAGCGTAGACGAGGAAGTGGCGCGGGACTTCGTGCTGTTCGGGCGGCCTGACGTGACCGTCGTGGTCGTGGACGCTACCCGGCTGGAGCGGAATCTCAACCTGGTGCTCCAAATCAGGGAGATCACCGACAGGGTGGTGGTATTTCTCAACCTCATCGACGAGGCACGGCGGCACGGAATCGCGATCGATGTGAAGAAGCTCGAGAAGGAGTTGGGCGTACCAGTCGTGCAGGGAATCGCGCGGGAGGGCGTAGGAATCGATGAACTGCTAGCGGCCGTGCACGGCGTCGTGACAGGAACTCGTTCCGGCCAACAGCTCCGCGTGGCGCGGCACGTACCGAAGGTCGAGCAGGCGATCACCGATCTCGTGCCCGTGATCGAGCAGGTGTTCCCGGAAGTCCCCAATCCGCGCTGGGTCGCCCTGCGCCTTCTCAACGCCGACGAGGCCGTGCAGGAGGCGGTGCGCACGGGAGAGCTCGGCCAACTCTCTCGCGACGATACCGGCGACACCGTCGACCTCGCTCCCGAGGCGGGTCGTGAGCGGGTGCTCGACGCCGCCATGCACCTGCGTTGGGACCTGCCTCCCGACTTCCACGACGTGGTGACCCAGCGCGCCTACGAGGCCGCGGAGGAAGTTGCCGCGCGCGTACAGATGGGCGGTCTCAAGAAGGCCGGATTCGCGTTCGACCGGAAACTGGACGCGTGGCTGACGAGTCGGGTCCTCGGCTTCCCTCTCATGCTCTTGATCCTGGCCGCCGTATTCTGGATCACGATCGAGGGCGCGAACGTGCCGTCGTCGATGTTGGCGAACCTTCTGGTGGAAAACGGACGCCCTTGGCTGCACGGGATCGCTGCGGCGTTGTCATTGCCCTGGTGGCTCGACGGATTCCTGATCGACGGAGTGTATCTGGCCACCGCCTGGGTGATCGCCGTGATGCTGCCGCCCATGGCCATCTTCTTCCCGCTGTTCACCCTGTTGGAGGACTTCGGGTACTTGCCCCGGGTGGCCTTCAATCTGGATTCGATGTTCCAAAAAGCCGGCGCCCATGGCAAGCAGGCGCTCACGATGTGCATGGGCTTCGGTTGCAACGCCGCCGGCGTCGTCGCCACGCGCGTCATCGACTCACCGCGCGAGCGCCTCATCGCGATCATCACGAACAACTTTTCGCTCTGCAACGGACGCTGGCCCACCCAGATTCTCATCGCGACGATCTTCATCGGGGCGCTCGCTCCCTCGCAATTCGGCGGATTGGTGAGCGCCAGTGCCGTGGTGAGCATCGCCTTGCTCGGTATCGTGATGATGTTCCTTTCGTCATGGATTCTGTCGCGCACGGTGCTGCGCGGAGAGGCCACGAGCTTCAGCCTGGAGCTTCCTCCCTACCGACCGCCGCGCGTCCTTCAGACGCTCTATACGTCGGTCATCGACCGCACTCTGATCGTACTCTGGCGGGCGGTGATCTTCGCGATCCCGGCAGGCGCGGTCATCTGGCTCATCTCGAACATCTCGGTGGTGGGCCTCACGCTGGCGCACCACGCGGTGGGTTGGCTGGAGCCAGGCGGCCTCCTGCTGGGGATGAACGGGGTGATCCTGCTCGCCTACGTCGTAGCGATCCCCGCCAACGAGATCGTGATACCTACCATCCTGATGCTGACCGTTCTCACGGGTACGGGAACGGGCGGCGAGGGGGCCGGGGTGATGTTCGAGTTCGGTAGCGTAGACGTGACGGGTAACCTGCTCCGTGACGGAGGCTGGACGCTGCTGACGGCGGTGAACCTCATGCTGTTCAGTCTACTGCATAACCCGTGCTCCACGACGATCTACACCATCTACAGGGAGACGCGGAGCACGAAGTGGACTACGGTCGCGACGCTCATGCCGGTGGCGATGGGTGTCACGGTCTGCTTCCTGGTGACTCAGGTCTGGAGACTGCTGGCGGCGTAGGGCATCTTGTCAGCATCCTGGACCGAGCCCAGCGAGGACTCCGTCCCCGTGTTCAACAGCCTTCTAGGTACGCGCCATGGCCGAGTTCTCCGACATCGTCGATATCGTTCTCCGTGTCGTTGCCCAATGGACTCCCAGAGTCCTGGGCTCGATCGCCCTTCTGACCTTCGGATGGATGGTCGCCAGCCGACTCAAGCGAGTGGCCAGGAAGGCCCTCGACGCGTCGACAATCGACGACATCCTGGTCCCGTTCCTGGCCGGCATGATCCATGTCACGATCGTCGTACTGGTTGCGATCGCGGCTGTGGGCGTGCTGGGTGTCAATACGGCATCGTTCGTGGCCGTCTTGGGCGCCGCGGGCCTCGCGGTAGCACTCGCTTTCCAGGAAACGTTCTCGAACTTCGCGGCCGGAGTGATGCTGCTCACCTTCCGTCCGTTCGATGTCGGTAACTACGTGGACGTGGGCGGGACCGCCGGAACCGTCCAGGAAGTCGGCATCTTCACCTGCCTGCTCACGACAAGTGACAATGTTCAGATCCGGGTCCCCAACTCGAGGATCTTCGGGCAGACGATCATCAACTACTCCGTAAGCGAGACACGTCGCATCGATCTCTCGATCGGGGTGGGCTACGGCGACGACCTGGGTTCGGCGATTCGCACCTGCTTGGACGTGCTCGCGGCCGACCCTCGCGTGCTCGACGAACCGGAGGCTGTGGTAGCGGTCAACGAGCTGGGGGACTCCGCGGTGCAGCTCGTGGTGAGGCCCTGGGTCAAGAGGACGGACTACTGGACCACCCGTTGGGACCTCACCCGAGCACTCAAGGAGAACCTCGAGGCGGCCGGCTGCACACTGCCGTACCCGCAGCGGGAAGTGCATCTGCACGAGGCGCAGTAGCGCGCCGACCGCCCGGAAGGCGTCACTTCCGTGGATTGGCGGGCTGGTATACCTTAGTTGAGAGTCAATTTCATTCTCAGGTAGACCTCCGCCGTGGACACATCGGTACGTCTTTCCACGATCTCCGCAAACGCTCCACACGGGGCGACGGTGGAGTTGCGTCTGGGCCAGGTGCCCATGCACCAGGTCGTGGAACTGGTGAGCATCGACCTGCCAGCGGATCAAGCCGAGCCACTGTTCGAGCGTGGCATCCTTCCTGGATGCCGCATCTGCCCCATCCGTTTGTCTCCATCCGGTGACCCGATCGTCGAAATCGACGGCGCCCTCTTGGCTCTGCGCAAGGAGACGGCCGAGTGCTTGTGTGTGCGCCTGATCAATCAATTCCAGGACGCGGACTGAGGTCGGCGTCCCGGACGGGACACTCGAGCCCCCCCCTTGGCTGAGTTGGGCTTCGCAGGAGGCGGACGCACCGCTTCCGACACCGCTGTCGCAGGACCAGCCGAGACCCCGCTCGTCGCCCTGATCGGGCCGCCCAACTCCGGCAAGACGACGCTCTTCAACCAGCTCACCGGGCTCCGGCAAAAGGTTGCCAACTATCCCGGGGTCACGGTCGAGAAGAAGGTCGGCAAGGTCGCGCTGCCGAACGGCGCCGAAGTCGACTTGGTCGACCTTCCCGGTGTCCACGGTTTTTCGGCGCGCACGTTGGACGAAAGAATCACGCGCGACGTGCTCGAGGGCCGCGTCGAGGGAATTCGGGCACCGGACGCCCTCGTGTTGATCGTCGACTCGACGCGCCTCGAGGCGCAGCTCATGCTGGTAGAGCCGGTGCTCGATCTCGAGCTACCGACCCTGCTCGTGCTCAACATGTGCGACGAATTAGAGGCCCGCGGTGGGCGGGTCGATGATGGGCCCCTCGAAGAACGGTGGGGCGTAAAGGTGGTGCGGACGAGCGCGAGCGCCGGAATAGGCATTGAAGCAGTGCGCGATTTCCTCACCGGTGTGGGCGTCGCTGTCCTCTCGGCTCCGCAGCCGGAGCGCACTGTGAGCAACGTGCCGGGAGGCGTTGCGCTGCCGATGGTGGCTGCTTTTACGGCACGGCGGGTGAGAGTTCGTGAAGTCGTGCAGAAGGCTGGATATCAGCAGCCGAGTCCGTCGAAGCTCACCGAGCGCTTGGACCACGTATTCCTACATCGCTTGTGGGGCCCGCTCGTGTTCAGCGTGGTGGTGCTTCTGGTCTTCAAGTCGATCTTCGCTTGGGCGGTGCCGGTGATGGACGGCGTCGACTTCCTCGTCGGCGCTTCGGGCGATTGGCTGGTGGCGAGCCTTCCCGACACCTGGTTCCGATCCCTGCTCGTCGACGGCGTCTGGGCGGGGGTGGGATCGGTCGTGATCTTCCTGCCGCAGATCCTGATCCTCTTCCTGTTCCTCGGGATCCTCGAGGACTCCGGGTACATGGCTCGCGCGGCGGTCATCGCCGACCGGATGATGTACCGCGTCGGGCTGCAGGGGCGGGCGTTTCTGCCTCTCCTGTCGGGATACGCCTGCGCCGTCCCGGCGATCCTCGCGGCGCGCACCGTGTCCGACGAGCGGGACCGGTTGGCCACGATCTTCGTGACACCCTTCATGACCTGCTCGGCTCGGCTGCCGGTATACGCGCTGCTGATCGCCGCATTCATCCCCGCTGAGCCGCTACTGGGCCCGATTCTCGACATGCAGGTCGCCACCCTGCTCGGGCTATATGGCCTCGGCATCGTGGCGGCGATCGGGACCGCCTTCTTGCTCAAGCGCACGCTGCTGAAAGCCGAGCCGACCTCGTTCCTGATGGAGCTGCCGCCGTACCGAATCCCGTCGCCCCGGTCGATTGCGCTGCGACTCCTCGACCGCAGTCACATCTTCTTGAGGCGCGTCGGCAAAGTGATCTTCACGGTGGCGATCGTGCTCTGGACGCTTACGCAATTCCCCCGTACGGACCTCGGTGCGCCGCAAATCGAAGAGAGTGCGCTCGCGCGCATGGGGCACGTAATCGAGCCGGTGATCGAGCCTCTGGGCTTCAACTGGAAGATCGGCGTGGGCCTGGTCACGTCGCTCGCCGCGCGCGAGGTGATCGTGGGGACTCTGGGCACGATTTACGGGGTCGAGAAGGCCGACGAGGAGCCGCTCCAGTTGCGGGACGCCATTAAACGCGACCTCTCGCCTGGAGCCGCGGTCGGATTGCTGGTCTTCTTCGCTTTCGCTCTGCAGTGCATGTCGACTGTCGCGGTCATGCGAAGGGAGACCGCCGGATGGAAGTGGCCGGCGCTCCAGTTCGCGTACATGCTACTGCTCGCTTACGTGGGCGCCTTCATCGCCTACCGCATCTTCTAGCAGGGCGCTAGACCGCCGCGGCCTTCCAGTTTCCTCGCTTGAAGATGGTGAACAGCACGCCGAAAGCCCCACGCCGGAAGGAGCGCGAAGAGCACGATTCGGATGGCCACCGCGTATCCGG
>JAYZBT010000203.1:0-4347 GCA_036338615.1 Gemmatimonadota bacterium | reverse complement strand
AAAACGACTACCGCTTCTCGTCGTTCGCGGCGGGAATCGTAACGAGCGATGCATTCCGGATGATGGAAGTTGAGATGATGGCGGCGGCGCAGGATTGAGGCTGAAACTCGGCCCGATCCGATCGGAACTTGCAGCCGAGATCTGTAGAGGCAAAACTAGGCTAGAGCCGTTACGGGAACAAGGGGAGAAAGTGATGAACATTCTGAGCGGTGGTCACCTTGGTCGACGCACCTTCCTGCGAGGCATGGGCGCAACTGTCGCGCTCCCCTTCCTCGACGCCATGGTTCCAGCGGGCCGGCTTGGCGCGCGTGTGCTGGCCCAGAACAATCGTACGCGGCTCGTCTGCATCGAGAACGTACACGGTGCCGCCGGGTCTGCGCCGTTGGGCAAGGAGCTGAACTTGTGGAGCCCTGCCGGCTTGGGCAGTGATTTCGACCTCAGCCCGACCAGCATTGCGCCGCTCGAACAGTTCAGGGACTATCTGACGATCGTCTCGAACACGGACGTGAAAATGGCCGAGGCGTTCGCCCCCGGAGAGATCGGCGGCGACCATTTCCGCTCCAGTGCCATCTTTCTGACCCAGTGCCACGCGCGGCACACGGAAGGCGCCGACGTTTACGTTGGAAAGTCCTTGGACCAGATCTTCGCCGAACGTGTCGGGCACGAAACGCCGATACCCTCGATGCAGCTATGCATCGAGAACATCGACACCGCCGGTGGATGCCAGTACGGCTATACGTGCGTCTATACGGACAACATCAGCTGGAAGTCCCCCGAGGAGCCCCTCCCAATGATCCGCGACCCGCGGATCGCCTTCGAGCAGCTCTTCGGAGCCGGCGCGACGCCGGAGGAACGGCAGATTCGATTGCAGACCCAGGGCAGCATGCTCGACTGGATCACGAAGGAGATCGGGTCGCTCACGAGAAACCTCGGATCGGGCGACCGCCAGAGGATGGCGCAGTATCTGAACAGCGTCCGGGAGGTCGAGCGGCGAATCCAGAAGATCGTGGCGCGCAACACGAGCGGTGATGAACGCGAGATCCCCGAGGCGCCGGCAGGCGTTCCGGATTCGTTCCGGGAGCACGTGGAGCTGATGTTCGATCTGCAGGCTCTGGCATTCGAGACTGACATGACCAGGGTGTTCTCGTTCAAGTTGTCCCGTGATATCTCAGCCCGTACCTATCCGGAGAGTGGTACGGACGCCCCGTTCCATCCCGCGTCTCACCACGGGGAGGCGGAGGAGAATTTGCGGGACTTCGCCTTGATCAATAAGTACCACGTGAGCATGCTCCCGTACTTCATGGAGCGCCTCTCATCGACCATGGACGGAGGCAAGAGCCTGCTCGACAAGACGGCAATCCTGTACGGGTCGCCTATGGCGAACAGCAACCAGCACGCCCATAGAGGCGTCCCGCTTCTCTTCCTGGGCGGCGCCAACGGCGGCCTCTTCCGGGGCGGACTCCATATCAAGGCTCCCGACGGTACGCCGACGGCGAACGCGATGCTCTCCTTTCTGCAGGGAATCGGTATGAATGATTTGGACAGCTTCGGGGACAGCACCGGACGGTTGCCCTTGGGGCCGGTGTCCGGGGTATCCGTGGCTCCTTCTTCAACGGTTTGAGACCATGTCACACTTGCTTTCCGACAAGTCCCGGAGCCTCTGGACCCTCGCGCTCATTGTCCTGACCGTCGCGCCGGCCGCAGGGGCGAGTGACGCTCCGCCGCTCGTGAGCGCAGTGCGCGACGGCGACGTGAAAGCCGTGCGCTTGCTGCTCGGACAGAGGGCGGACGCGAACGCGGCCGAGGGCGACGGCCTCTCGGCGCTTCATTGGGCGGCAAGGCGTGGTGAGGCCGAGATCGCGAAGATTCTCCTTGACTCAGGTGCGACGGTCGGCGCCAAGACCCGAAACGGTGCCTATACGCCGCTGCACGAGGCGAGCAAGGCCGGGAACGCGGCGGTAGCGCGAGTGCTGCTGGCAGCCGGAGCCGATCCCGTCGCCAGGACCACGACCGGTGGAGCGACTCCGCTCCACTTTGCCGCCATTTCCGGCTCCGCGACAGCGGTTGACGTGCTCCTCGAGTATGGGGCGGCGATCGACGCTCGGGAAGCCGAGGCAGAACAGACGCCTCTCACCTGGGCGGCGGCGGGCAACCACCTCGAGACGGTGAGCGCGCTCCTCGACGGGGGTGCGGACCCAGAGGCCGCCACCAGGATTCTGGACGTCGTCAAGATGTTTGCGGAAGCCCGGAAGGCACGGGAGCTGTACGCAAAGCGGAAGGAGCAGAGTGGAGAGGTCGAGTCTGATGTCGGGGTGGTGACAGCGGATGAAGGCGATTCAGCTGGCGAGGAGTCCACGGACCTGGAGGACTCGAGGTCGACGGACGACGAGGTCGAGCAGTCCGCACCGCGAGTCCGGAGGTTTCCCGATCTCGTCAACAAGAAGGGCGGATTGACACCCCTTCTACTCGCCGCCCGGCAGGGCCACAGGGATGTCGTGCTGCGGCTTCTCGACGACGGCGCCGACATCAATCACCAGGCGGCCGACGGGACCAGCCCTCTTCTGATGGCGACCATCAACGGTCATTGGGACTTCGCACTGGAGCTCCTCGAGCGCGGGGCCGATCCCAACCTGCCCGCTCACTCGTGTATCGCCCCTCTGTACGCCGCCCTCAATCTGCAGTGGTCTCCAATCGCGATGTACCCGCAACCGACGAATCACATGGAACAGGAGGTCGACTATCGGGGCTACATGCGGGCGCTGCTCGAAGCCGGTGCCGATCCTGATCCTCGCCTGAAGATGCGGCCGTGGTTCGAGGAATACATGGAATCAAAGTTGGTCGATCCCTCCGGAGCCACCCCATTCTGGCGCGCGGCGTACGCGCTGGACGTCAGGACAATGCGCATGCTCGTGGACTACGGCGCGGATCCCACGATCCGCAGCGTGAAGCCTCCAACGCGGTTTATGACGAGACCAGAGGTCATCGATCATTCGGGTATGCGCCCTGTGGCCGTCGGAGGGCCTTCGAACACGTCTCTCCATGTGGCTGCAGGCGCCGGACACGCCAATCAGGGCTCGGGCCCCGTTCACCGTCACGTGCCCGACGGCTGGATGGCCGCGGTCCGTTACTTGGTGGAGGAGATCGGGCTCGACGTGAACGCTCGTGACCACGAAGGGCTCACTCCGCTACACGGCGCCGCAGGCCGGGGCGATACGGCGATGATCCGGTACTTGGTCGCCGAGGGGGCCGATCCCACGCTGAAGTCCCGCGATGGTCTCTCGACGGCGGATTTCGCCAACAGTCTGATCCTGAGCGTGCCTCCGTATCCGGAGGCGGTTGAGCTCTTGCGGTCGCTGGGTTCGGATTTCAGGGACGAATGCGCGTATTGCTGACGCTGGATGACGCGATGTCACGGGGTCGGGTAGATCAGGCTCTGCATTGTCACGTTGAGCCGGTCGGTGGCAGAGTGGAGCCGATGACGTCCGACTCTCCAGACTATCGTGCCTACCGATTCCGGCCGGACCGCCGTGGTGGCTGCCTGTTTATCTCAGGCGTGTGATTCGTCGCAGATTCGACGAAGCGTTGGTGCGCGGAAAACGGCCGACCGAGGCATGATCTCGATGTGAAGTCGAGAGTGCATCCGAAGTACAAGACGAAATACCACGTCGGCAACTGGCTCGACTGCGACTGCGCCCCAATGAAGCGGGGCGACGTCACCGTCTGGCGGACGCCTGCGGCGCTAGCCGAGTGGGAGATGGTCGGTGTAGGCAAACGTCGCGGCCAGCGACAGTACTCGGACGTCGCCATTGAGACAGCGCTGACCCTCCGGCTACTCTTTCACCAACCGCTCCTCCAGACGGACGGCTTCTGCGGTCACTCTTCACATTGGTGGGCCTGAACCTCGCGGCACCGGATCACACCGCGCTGTCTCGACGTGGGCAAGGGCCGAACACTCCGTTGCGGCGCGTGCCGACGCACGACCGGCTGCATCTCATCGTGGACAGCTCCGGACTCTCGATCGTGGGGGAAGGTGGATGGGCCACGGTGAAATACGCGGGACGCGGCATCCGGGGCTGGAGGAAGCTCCATCTCGGCGTCGACGGAGGCGGTGCGATCGTGGCCCAGGCGCTGACCGGCGGGTACGAGGGGCGCTACGACCGCCCTTGATTTGATCGACCTGTTTGGCGATGGGCAACGCCTCCGCGACGGGAATCGGCCCGCTGGCGATCCGGTCAGCGAGCGTCTCGCCCTCAACGAGTCCAAGGACGAGTGTCTTGACGCCGCCAAACCCCTCCAGCCCGTGAATGCCGCCAACGTTGGGGTGGCGGGGTGAATGAACCCCATGCC
>JAYZBT010000202.1:0-5307 GCA_036338615.1 Gemmatimonadota bacterium | reverse complement strand
AACGATGCCCTGCGCGAGCGCGCGCGCGGCCTCGTTGATCATCTGCACCACGAGCCGCGCCCGGATGTCGCGATCCTGCAGCTTGCGTCGCTGCGCGGGCACCGCAGCGCCCAGCTCCTCATATACCGCGTCGTCCGCGTTTTTCCGGTGTCCGTCCTCGTACACGTAGAAGCCGCGACCTCCCTTTTTCCCGAGACGGTCTGTCTTTCCCAGGGCGACGAGCGTGGGGGAGGGAGTGAGTCGATCCCCGAGTCCTGCGTGCAAGGCAACGCCTGCGTGGGCCGAGACGTCGATGCCCACTTCGTCGATGAGTCGCAGCGGTCCCATGGGCATACCGAACTGCTTCGCCGCGGCGTCGATCTGCTTGATGCTCGCGCCGTCTCCGAGCAGGAATCCTGCCTCGTTCAGGTAGGGGCCCAGGATCCGGTTCACGAGGAAGCCCGGTCCGTCCCCGACCACCACCGGAATCTTCCCGAGCTCGAGAGCGAAAGCGTACACCGTAGCGACGGAGCGTTCATCCGATTCGGATCCGCGGATGACCTCCACGAGAGGCATGCGGTGAACGGGGTTGAAGAAGTGCATGCCGCAAAAGCGCTGGGGCCGAGTCAGCGCGCTCGCCATCTCGTCCACGGAAAGCGAGGACGTATTGGTCGCGAGTATACAAGCGTCACCCACGCTCTGTTCGGTCTCGCGGAGCACGGCGCGCTTGACGTCCATGCGCTCGACTACGGCCTCTACCACGAGGTCCGCGCTGGAGAGCCCGTGGTAGTCGAGCCCGCCGGTGACGGTCTCCATGAGTTGATCCGCCTCGCGGCGCGACAGCTTGCGGCGGCTGACTGCCTTCTCGAACAGGCCGCGGGCGTGCTGGAGACCGCTGGTGATCGCCTCGTGGCGAATGTCCTTCATGTAGGCGCGGACGCCGTTGTAGGCGGCCAACTGGGCGATCCCGCCCCCCATGACGCCCGCTCCGAGGACTCCAAGGCTCTCCACATCTCTCGGCACGGCCATGTCACCCGCCGTGCCCGTACCCTTTCGAGCCGCCTCGCGCATCCTGAAGACGTGAACGAGGTTCTTGCTCACCGGGGAGACCACCAGCTCCGCCGCAAGGCGCGCTTCGGCCGCGAGGCTCGCTTCGACGGGGCCCGACAGGTGCTCGTCCAGAATGTCGAGGATTCGCAGGGGGGCCGGATACTGCCCTGCCGTGCGGGACATGACCCGCTTGCGGGCCGTGCGCAGCACGAGCTTGCGACCCAGCAGAGTCCCGTCGAGCAGGCGCGTCATCAGCTTGCTCTGGCGCTTGGACGCCCCGCGGGCAAGCCGCGGGGCCTGGAGCGCGAAGTCGCGAACCATGCCCGCGAAGAGATGCTCCGGAAAAACCTCACCGGCAAACCCGATGCGGCGCGCCTTGCGCGTGTCGATCTGCTTCCCCGTGAGCAGCAGATCCAGCGCGGCTTGCAGCCCCACGAGGCGCGGTAGGCGCGTCGTGCCTCCCCAGGTCGGCAGGATGCCGAGCAAGACTTCAGGCAGCCCGATCTGGGTCTTCTTCGAGTCGGACAGCACTCGATGCGTGCACGCGAGCGCCAGTTCCACGCCGCCGCCCAGGCACACCCCGTGGATCGCAGCCACCGTCGGAACGGGCAGCGTCTCGACGTCCATGAAGATCGCCTGACCTAAGCGGATCTTCTGCTCGGCTTCCGAGGGGTCCTCGATCTCGGCGATCTGATCGACGTCGGCCCCGGCGACGAACGAGTCGGACTTGCCGCTCCAGATCACGACGACTTTGATCCGTCCTTCTCGTCCCGCCGCGCGAGCGCTGTCGAGCGTCTCCGCAAAGCGCCGCATGACGGGTTCGGCAAGAACGTTCAGGCTGCGGTCGGGATCGTCGAACGTGATCCAGCCGATGCCGTCGGAGTCGGTCTCGAACGTTGGTGAGACGCTTGTTTCGCTCACCTAGGGCGCTCCTTGCAGCTTAGAGCTTGACGCGCTCCACGGCATTCTCCCGAGTCAGCCGGACTTGAACTGGTTCGCCCTTCACAACCGTGATCAGGACGTTCCAGTAGAGCTCCGTGTACGCCAGCTCATATCGGGCGTAGGCCCAATATGTGCCTGGCTTCACCAGCAGGTGCGTACGGGCGACGCCCATCGCATCCGTGGTATCGGTCGCTTCGCCGAGGCCGGAAGCAACGCTCCTGGCGTCGAAGACCTCACCGATGCCGGCAAACGCCTCATCTCCCCATCTGTCCCGGAGAATCCGGACCGAGTCCGACTCGTGGATCGTGCCTTCCTGGAGCGAGGTGAAGAGCTCGAACGAACGCGTCATTTGCCGATCGAGGCCGCTTAGCTCGGCGTCGAAGTCGCCCCACTCGCGGAACAGTGCGGTGTATCGTGCCTCACCCCGATTGTACTGCGCGAGGGCGTCGTTCAGCTTGGTCAGTGTGTCCCGGATGGTGTTCCAGCGGGCCTGCGACTGCTGCCACGCCTCCTGCGCCACCCGAACCTCGTCGCGGGCCTCGATGAGCGCAGGCGGGATCTCGGGCTCGGGTGTCCCGAACACGGACGTCATGGAGTCGAACACGGCATCGCGATCGTAAGGAAGAAGCCGAACCTCGACATCGGAGAGAGCACGCACGACCGTGCCGTCACCCTCGGGGTTGGCGACATCGATCTCTATAGTCACCACCACCTGCGCCGGCCCGCACGCAGCGGTCGCGAGCAGGAGGCTCATAGCAAACTGTAGGGCCCCTCGCCTCATAGTACGACTCCATCCATCTGGTTTACTCTGGGAACAAGCGCCCGAAGGTACAGCGGGACAAAACATGCATCAAGCTTCCTACGCTGTCATGGTATGTCGTTTCCTTCTAGGTCGGGGCCGAGCCTAAGGATCCGCGGCTCGCCCAGAGCGAGCAGAGCGGTGGCCAGCGCCCGCGGCGTGATCTCCCAGATCTCCTCGGCCAGATCGTGGGCCTGGCCGCCTCGTAGCAAGTCCGAGGTGATCCTTGCGACCGCGCGATCCGGGGAGGAGTCGGTGAGCAGCTGGGCCGCGCGAAAGCGCCGGCGGTCCCAGCCGAAGAAGTCCGCCGCCGGCGGTTGTTCGGTCAGGCTAGTCACCACCCGCGGGATCTCTCGCTCGAACCGGTCCGCGGCTTCAGGCGCCACGGCGGCCTCCACCGTGATCACCGAGCCCAGAGGTGCGTCTATTACGCGCACCGAGAGTCCGAACCGGTTCGGGTCGGGTGGGACCGTACTGAGCCGCGCCTGAATGAGATGTGCGACGAAGTCCAGCGAGGTCCGAGGCACTGGGCCTGCGACCGGATACGCGAACGAGATCCAGGTGCTGGTCACCTCCTGCGTGAGCGTCAGGCGCGTCCCGACGAACCAGGCGGGGCCATCGGGAGAACGGGACGCGCCGGCGCTCTGCGGGGCGAGCGGTGCGGCGGGGACGCTAGCCCCGATCATCGCGGCCACCGCGTCAGCGGCTACATAGCTACGGCGCCGTAGGACCTCCATGTCTTGTGCGGTGATCGACTCGATGGACTCTAGCGTGCCTCGCGTCGGTCTCGCCCAGGGACTTGAAGGGGATGCGAGCAGTTGCACCGACTCCCGCTCGAAGTCCAGCGTCGGGGACCCTTGATGAAATCGCAGCTCATCGGACAGCATCGAGCGCTCCTGCTGGAACGCATCAGGGTCCAGCTCGGCGTCGAAGAGGGTGCGCTCGAGGGTCGACCAGGTCGATCGCCACTGTTCCGGCAGGGTGGAGAGCGTGAACAGCGTCGACGATCGGCCGACGTCCACTGTGATGCCGGCCCGTGGTTCGAGCGCGGTGTTCGCCTGGGCCGCGAGGGTGTTGCCGAGCAACCAGGCGGTTCCCGCGAGGCCGGATCCGTCGCGTTCCGAGCCGATGGGCAAACGGATGCCGATCGTCACGAGCGGTGTTCGGGGCCGCTGGTCGACGTGCACGGCCTCGTAGTCGGCGGACTGGCCGGCGAGGGGCGAAAACGGAGCGAGGATCAGCGCTGTGAGCAGCGCCTTGCGCGCATTCCGGACGTTCATGGCACGATCTCGACAACCACGGGCGCCCCGAGTCGGTTCAGGTAGTCCGTGAGGCTCGCCGCGGTCACGCGGGCGAGGGCGGCGAGATAGTCTGACGCGCCCGACGCTCTTCCAGTGCCATCGACTCCGCGGCCCACCGCCTCGACCAAGCCGCCTGGCGTGCTCGCCCTTGTGCGGTAGACGAGTTCCACCCGCGCCACGGCCTCCCGGACCATCAGCGGGTCGAGCGCAAGCAAGACGTCGGGTACCGCGGCCTGCACGACCGCACTGAGCGTGGCCGTAGCTCGACGCCCGAGGGCCGCTCCAGCGACCACCAGCAGGGTTCTGTCACGCAGTTCCCAGAGTCGCACGCTCACTTCGACCCCGGGGCCAGCGTCCGCTACGTGTTGCGACATGAGCAGGGCGGCGACCGCAGCATGCGGGTCCCCCAGCGAGGGGTCGACTCGGGCTTCACCGTACCAGTTCCGCAGCGGCGGAGGGCCGGCGGGCGGATCGCCCGGATCGGCAGCGTCGAAGGGAGGTGCGACGTCCTCGGCTGGAAGACCCAGCGCTTGCAGCATCGCCAGAAGCACAGTCGGATCCACGGACGTCATAGCCACCAGCGACATCGACGAAGTTCGATGGCTTCTCCGCCAGACGGCCCGCATGAGCGAAGTCTCGAGCCGGCGAAGCGAAACGTGCGATCCCGCCAGCGACGGAAGATCAGGAGCCGCAGCGCGGCGCAGGTCGGCGAGCAAGCGATTGCCCGGGGACTCGGCTCGACGGTCCAGGTCCAAGATGAGCTCAGCTCGCAAGCGCTCCAGCGCGCTGAGTTCCGGCGCCGGCTCTTCTACTGCGAGCCGAAGCAGATACGCCAGGTGCTCGATGTCCGCCGCCGCGCCCTCGACCGAGTAGGTCAGGCCCCAAGGGGTACGTTGGGCGGAGACGCGAGCACCGATCTCGCGGGTCGGGCCCTCCATTCGGCGCTCGGAAAGGGCTGCGAGCATACGCCCGACGCCCGCTTCCGCGGGACGCTCGAGTAGAGGCACGGAGAGCCGAAGCGCCGCGACCCCGCCGGGATTCGCACGGAGAATGAGCACGCGTGGCACGCCCGCCGCGCGCAGCACGGTATCCGGGAGAAAGACCGCGTCGCTCGCCTGAGCGTGCAGCGCCACGGGGGCGGTCAGGAGTGCTAGTAGGATGAGTGCGAGCAAAGCAGAACCGATAGACACACAAAAGGCGCCCGAAGGCGCCTCTGGAAAATGGGGGCTACCGAGC
>JAYZBT010000201.1:0-9709 GCA_036338615.1 Gemmatimonadota bacterium | reverse complement strand
TCGGAGCACCTCGGTGCCGCGTCGGACTGGATCGCCGGTCGCTTCGAGCAACTGGGCCTCGAGGGCGCGGGGGAGGGGGGTGGATACCTCCAGTCATTCGACCTCATGTGGTTCAGTCTCGGGCGGGGCAATCGCTTGACCGTATCCGATGCCGGGGCCGCACGCGCGCCCGGCGACGGGTGGACCCCCTCCAACGCGAGTGGCACCGGGGTCTCGACGGCGCCCGTCGTATTCGCGGGCTTCGGGATCGTCGAGCCACGGCTCGATCACGACGACTACCTCGGCCAAGCCGTGGGCGGGCGCATCGTGCTCATGCTCGAGCGTGAGCCCGGAGTGGCCGACCCGGCCAGTCCGTTCGATGGGGTCGTCACCAGCGAGGCGTCGCGTGAGTGGCGCAAGGTGCTCGATGCGCAGGAGCGCGGGGCCACGGGCGTGCTGCTCGTCCGCGATATCCACAACCGCCCCGACGTCGGGGACTGGGCCCGGACGCACGCCTCTGCTTGGCCCGACGAGCCACGTCGAATCGAGCGCTTCACGTTGGGCGCTTGGGCCGAGCAGATCACGATTCCGGCGGCGCGCATCTCGAGCGAGCTCGCCGAAGCGCTGGTCGGCCGGTCCGGCCGGTCGCTCGAGCAGCTCGCCCAGGACGCAGAGGAAGCCGAAGGGGGCATGGGGCTGGTTCCGCTCCCTAGTTCTCAGGTGACCCTCAATCTCGCGGTGAACCGGCACACGATTCTGGGCACGAACGTGATGGCCATGATCGAGGGCTCGGATCCCGCTCTGCGCGATGAGGTGGTGATCATCGGCGCACATCACGACCACAACGGCGCGACCGAGACGGAGATCTTCAACGGAGCGGACGACGACGGCTCGGGCACCGTGGGCGTGATGGCGATTGCAGAGGCTTATGCCCGCGCAGCCGAGCGGGGCGACACACCCCGCCGGAGCGTGATCTTCGCGATTTGGGATGCGGAGGAGCGGGGCCTGCTGGGTGCCTGGTACTACACCCTGCGCCCACTCTTTCCGCTACAGAGTACTGTGGCGAACCTGAACATGGACATGATCGGGAGACACGAAGAAGTTCCCGCGGACGGTGGCGGTCGCTTCCGAGGCCTTGCGGTCCAGAGCGCCGAGTCGAACGCCAACGCGACCAACCTGCTCGGGTACAGCCGCACGCCTGAATTGGCCGGCATCGTAGAGGGATCGAACCGCTACGGCCTCACGCTCCGCATGCGCTACGACAACAACGAGTCGAACCTGTTGCGGCGGTCCGACCACTGGCCGTTTCTGCAAAACGGCGTGCCCGCCGTGTGGTTCCACAACGGACTGCACCCGGACTACCACACCGCCAACGATACCCCCGACCGCGTCGAGTACGAGAAGATGACGCGCATCGTGCGACTCGTTCACGAGACGAGTTGGCGCCTCGCGAATTTGGACGGAAGGCCCGCGGTCGAGGGGATGGGGCCCAGGCCGAGGTCGTGACTCTGGGTCTCGGGGCTACGGGAGGATCCAGAAGTGAACCCGGCTGTCCCCGAGCAGGATGAAGTCCTCGTTCCCCATTGCCGCGAGGGCGTCGAGGGAGCGCTCGTCGCAGGAGTATAGTCGGATGCCCATCCGGCCCGTTTCAACACCGTATGGTGAGGTCGAGGCGCTGAAGAGGCGCCAACGATAGCGGATTGCGCCCTTGTCGAAAGAGAAGTTCTCCGGAAGGTGGGCAGCTGCCATTCTGGGCTAGAGCCTGGTGAGCCGCGAGGCGGACGGTGTTGAGGTCCCCCAAGGCGTTCGCCGCCCGCGCTCGTGCGATCGCGTCCTGGAGCTGTGGCGCCGCGATTGTGCTCAGGACCGCCACCGTGACGACCACTACGAGCAGTTCGATCATCGTGCCGCCCGCGCGGGCGCCTGGGCGCGGCGGCGGCGGAGTCATCCGTCGCTTCCCCCGGCTCGGCCGAGCGCCTCTCGAAACGGGGTCAGGTCCTTGCCCAGCTCATAATCGACCGTGAACTCCCCGATCGTCATCTCGATGCGGTACCCGCCTTGAACGAACGTGTAGAGCATTTCGGGGTCGTCCTCGCCGATCTGGTCGAGCGTCCGAGGCAACTGCCCATTCCCATCGCGAAAGTCCTCGATTGCGACGACCGACAGGTAGATCAAGGCGTGCGCATCCCTGGGCCGCTGCTCGGGAGTACCGATTGCCACAGGGTTGGAGACGGGTCCCGCGCCTACCGGTCGGGGCACACCCAAGTGAGGAATCGAGCCGACGCACCTGCGTCGGTGCACTCCGACCCTGGGTGCCTGGTCCCCACGCCCACCTCCACGAAGTCCTCCCTGCAGGTGCCCGCGCTAGACCCGTCACACTGACGGATGAGCCACAGCCCGCCGCTGCACGAAAAAGGCTGACTCTCCATGGGCGTGCACGCGAAGTCGAGCGCCACGTCGCTCGCGCGCCCGAGCCGGATTCTGACGTCCCCCTCGCCCGGCTCCATGTCCACGTCCCATTGGTCGATGCGCAACTCCTCGAATTCCCGCTCCGGTACGCCGGGAGTGAGCGGCTCCGTGAGTGGGTCCCCAGGCTGGGGGATGCGCCAATGACCCGTACTCACCGAGATGTGGGCCGCGAGCACGCCGACCGCCCGGTCCCGGAAATCGAGGTCGACAAAGATCCGACGCGGACGCTGTGAGATATACGCGATCGGTGAATCGGACATAGGCGCCACGACGTGGACGGCGTCATCGGCGAAGGCGCGAAGGACGGGATCGGTGATTCGCCTCAGTGCTTCCGGCGCGGCCCCTTCACCTTCGGAGCCAGACTCATCCCCGCACGCCAACAGCGCGATCACTGGGGCGGCCAGACCTGCCGCGCCCATGCGACGCAGGAACGTTCGTCGGTCCGATGCGCCGCGCGGCAGGATCACCATCCCTGATCGCTTACAGCGCGGCCAGCGCGCTGCGTTGCCGCTCGAGGCGTTGCTCGCGATCGCGCGCGAAGCGCACGACACCGTTGAAGATCGAGTCCGCATCGAGGCCGGCTTCAGTGATCACGTCCTGCTCGGTTCCGCCGCTCAGCCAGCGATCGTCCTGATCCGCGTAGAGCGAGTAGTGTTCGGTCAGGGGCCCCAGGTCGGGGAGCGGCGGGACGCGCTTGGTCATCGTGCTCACGACCATGCTGTCGTAGCGAGAAGCGTCGGGGTATACGTGCTCGCGGTACTCCGCGGGCTGATCAGCGAAGAGTTCCGGGCTGATCACAGCGGCCACTCGAACGTTGATCCCCTCGGCCTGCAACCGATCGAGCACGCTCACCAGGTTCACCGTGGAGCTGGAGCCCTGCGCCCAGACGGTCCCCATGGGCGGAAGGGCGGGGTCGTAGTCGCGGATCAGGTAGATGCCCTTCGCGGCGGCCTTGAGGTCCGAGTCCGCGAACGTGCCGCGGTCCGCGACGAGTGAGTCGGGCCGGGCCACGTGTATGACGAGGATCCCGACCTCCGGCGTTCGGGCCGCCTTGGCAACGGCCGCGAAGTATCCGGGCGCCACGTCGTTGTAGTCCCAAAAGTACAGGTTGATGACCTGTCCGCGCGGAAGGAGCGTCCAGACCTGCGGTGCGAAGATGCCGAAATGCGTGCGCGCGTCGGCGGCGGTCTCGGGTCCGGAGTGGCCTGCCAATATGGTCAGCACGCCCAACCGGAAAGGACTGTCCTGACTCTGCTGGCTGAACACACGTGCCGGTGTGTACATGAGGGGTGTGAACGCCCCGTACGTGCCCGAGAGGCCCCAAACGCCCGCGTGTACGGACGGATCAGCCGACGCGGTTTGCGTCAGCAAGCCGATGATCGTGGATGCGTTGACGGCTTCCTGAATGGGGGCCTTCAGGCGCGTACCCCCGGGGTTGTCCACCGGGTCGTAGTGCCCGAAGAAGTGGGACCCCTCGACGTTGATCGAGTTGGAGAGGTCGGCGGCCATCGTCAAGAAGCGACCGCGGGTGACGTAGTTGAGCCAACGCCCCACCTCGCTGATGGCGCGGCGCGCTCCTTTTTTCTCACCTGCCGGGAGCAAGAGGCTGATCGTGCTGGACACCGACTGGCCGGAGCGAGGGTCCGTGACCGCGACCTCTGCCGGCTCGGTGGGAAGCCCTTCGGGCGTGAGTCGCTCGTCCAGAAAGGGATCGGTGCTCGTGTCGATGTCGACGGGCAGGCTCCGCTCCAGGCCGTCCGCGATCTGCACGAGGCGGTCGGCGATCCAGTCACCGAGCTCCGGCTTGCGGTCCATGACAGACAGCGCGACATCGACGTTGGTCTTGAACTGGATGAGCCGTTCGGTGTCGGAGGTCGGGGCGCCCTCGCGGATGCCCGCGAACTCGACGCCGTACCGCGCCTCGAACGACTCGGCGAGAGCAACGAAATAGGGGGCGTTGATGGCGAAGCCGTACGGGTGGCTGGGGAAGCCGACGATCTGCTCGCCGCCCCCGCTCAGCGCGCCATTCTGCGCAGCCGGCCACCACCCCTTCACGGTGGGACCGACCAGGATCATCGGGCGCCCGTCGTCCTCCGGCCATTCCTCCATGAGCTTCAGCGCAGCGAAGATGTCGTCGAAGTCGTTGCCGTTCTCGACCTGCAGCACGTTCCAGCCGTACGAACTCCACTGCTGAGCGATGTCGTAGCCCGCGTACTTCGGCTTGATCACCCCTCCGACGAGAGAGTCGTCGATACCCGCGTTGTTCTGGGAGAGCAGAACGCGGAGGCGCTTGCCGACCTGCTGGGCCAGGGCGGCGGTCTTGAGCTCTTGCGCGTGACCTTCGGTCATCGCGAACTCGCCTTCGAAGGCCATGACCTTGAGGCTGCCAGGGGCCCCGATGAAGTCCCAGAACATCGCTTTGCCGGCAGCCGTTGCGATGCCGATACCCGACGGACCGCCGTTGACATCGTTGGTGACATCGGTGCTCTCGGCGTGGCCCATCAGGGGCCGGATCCCGCGCAGTTTCGCCTGGGCGAAGAGCGGGTGGTCCGAGAGGCCGTTCTCCTGGAGGATCGTGGCCATGGCCGCCTCATTGCGGCGGAATCCCAAGGCGTCGACGGAGAGCACCGCGACGCCTGGGTTACAGGCGTACCGGTCGTCCCCCGTGGCCGAGTGCCGGCGCGCCATCGCCTCGTACAGGATCATCCAGAGCGCATAGCACGTCGGGATGCAATGACCGCCCGCCAGCATGAACTTGTCGCCGAAGGGGTGCTTGGGCTCTCGGATGTCGTACGAGAGTCCGCCCAGGTCGGGTCCTCCGAGGTGGAGCGCCACGTTGTACGGCGTGTAGGCGAGCGGCCCCCCGAAGTGGCCCGATCCCCGATAGTTGCCGAGCAGTACGATCAGCATCGACGTCATGAAGGCTACGTCGTCGAAGTACTCACGGCCGTACTCCGGCAGTTCCACGGAATGTTGCGTGTGCTGCTGTTCGGAGTCGACGGCGGTCACGTTGGGGCCGGTCATGTTCTTTGGGTCCTTCTACCGATGATTCGGCTAGAGGGTGAGTCGGGCGCCCGAGTGAATGAAGCGTTGGAAGCCGTCGGCGTCCTTGGAGGCGACGTGGATTCGTCGTACCGCCTCGGCGAGTTCTTCGTCTGCATTCGCTGTCGAGATCCTCAAGAAGTGGTGACCGTCGCTGCCCAGCGCGTTGAAGGAGCGCCGGTCCATGGTGGCGACGTGGTGGTTGTGCAGCAGGAAGAGTTGAAAGAGCGTCGCCGGGCTCGAATCGGAACGGACGGCGTCGGGCAGCCGGTGGTACGCGTCCACGACCCCCAGCTCTTCGAGCGCTCGGCCAACGTTGGGGAACGCGTAGAACGCTCCTTTCGGGTTCTGGCAGCTGACTCCGTCGATCTCGTTCAGGCCTGCCACGACGAGGTCCCGCCGACGCTCGAACGCGTCTACCATCTGTTTGATCGCAGGCGCACTCTCAGGGGACTCGAGAGCTTCGACGGCGCCCCATTGGTTGTAGGGCGGAATCGACGCGAAGTAGTTGATCGCCAGGCGGCGGTGGACCTGCGCTTCCTCAACGGTGGGGTAGACCGCCCATCCTACGCGCCCCCCGGTCCAGGAGTACGTCTTGGAGCATCCGCCCGCGATGATCGTCCTCGCCTCCATTCCCGGCATGGACGCGATCGAGACATGCTCGTCGCCATCGAAGGTGATGGCCTCATACGCCTCGTCTGAGAAGACGCGCACATCCGGCCTCGTCTTCTCGAGGATCAGCTCGGCGAGCTCCGTGAGTTGTGCCCGCGTAGCGACGCCGCCGGTCGGGTTGGACGGGAAGTTGAGGAAGATCAGTCCTGTCTTGTCGCTCAGCAGCGGTTCCAGGGCCGCACGCGTGAGGCCGAACCCGTCCTCCTCCCTGAGCACGAGCGGCACCGGCACGCATCGGAAGTAGGGGATGAACGACTCGAAGAGCGGGTATCCCGGCGATGGGTAGATGACCTCTTCGCCCGCCTCGCTGTAGGTCATGTGCGCGAAGCCGATCGGGGGGCGCCCGCCCGGGTAGATCACCACGCGTTCCGGTCCGATATCGAGCCCGTGTTTCTCACTGAGCGACCTCGCCACGGCTCCTCGTAGCTCCGGAATGCCCTGGGGATCGCAGTACGTCGTCAGTCCGGCGTCCAACGCCCGCTTGATCGCCTCGATGATGTGCTTCGGGACCGGGAAATCGGGCTGGCCCAGATTGCACCGGATGACGCGTTCGCCCGTGGCTTCCACGTCGGCGATGAGAGCACCCAGGGCGAATGCGGCCTCGGTGCCGATGCGTTGGACACGCTCGGCGAAGAGGGGGGTCGGTGGGGCTGCGATCGTCATCCTGAGAAGCACTCCGAAGCGTGGAAACCCGGAAAGATATACGACGCTCTGGCTCTTCCGAGCCGGGGATCGGAGCACACGATCGTCAGGGGGGTCCGTTCTGGCAAGCACGTCGCCAGAGCGCGGACAGTCACGTTGGCGCGCCACCTCGCGTGACATGTCCCCGCGGGCGTAGTGGGACGCATTGCCGGACGCTGGCGGCAGACGGATCTTCCGGCCATGGACCTCTCCATCCCAGACCTTGAGCGCACGGAGTTCGCGGCGGCCTATCTCCAGCTTACGGTGACGCTCGGTCTGGCGGTGCTGTGCGTGGTCCTATCGGGGCGGTACCGCAAGCCATACTTCGGGCTGTGGGCACTCACGTGGCTGCTGTACGCGCTGCGCCTCGGCGCGATCATCACGTTTTTGCACACCGGTGTCTCGTGGTGGCTGTTCTGGCACCAGGTGCTCGCGGGCTGGACCGCGCTCGCGCTGCTATGGGCTGCTCTCGTTTTTGCTCAACGCGTGACTTGGCGGAGCGCGTACGTGCTCTTCCTCGCGATCCCGCTCGTCTGGTCCTTCGTCGCCATCTATCTGCTCGACCAATTCCTGTGGGCCGCCGGTCCGATGGTCGGCTTCCTGAGCATCACGACCGCCGGCACCGCGTGGGCGTTCTTCCGGTATGACCGTCTCGTGGGGTCCCCCGCCGCTCGATTCCTCGTCGTTCTATTGGGGCTCTGGGCGCTGCATCATCTCGACTACCCCTTCCTGCGCGCCCGCGGGGCTTGGAGTCCTTGGGGGTATTACCTGGACACCCTGTTCGCGGGGGGCATGGGCTTGGGCATCGTCTTTCTCATCCTCGAGGATCTCGATCAGGGCCTGCGCACGCTAGCCGCCTTGTCCGGAGAATTGCGGGCGCGCGGAAGCGGGGAGGAGCCGATTGCCGAGGCGATGCTGAGGCGGGCGCTCTCGTTGCGCGGGGTGCATGGATCTGCGCTGTACCTCGCGTCAGAGGGGGCGGGCGCTTTTGTGCACGGGGCGGGGGTTGCCGCGCTTTGGCCCTTCGAGGGTGCTCCGGCCGCGGCGCGAGACAGTGCTGCGCTCGTGCAGCGATCGGGCCTCCCGGCTGTTCGGCGCGATGATGGGGCACAGGATTCAGCCGCCTGGACGCATGCGTATACGGCCGCTTTGCCGGTGATCGGGGCAGAGGCCGTCGTGGGTGCCCTCGTCGTGGTCGGCGAGGCCCGAGACCCGTTTACGGTGCTCGACAACCGCTTCCTGGTCGCGTTCGGACAGCAGGTCGGGGCAGCGCTCGAGAACGAGAGCCTGCACAGGAATCTGGAGACCCGCACGGGGGAGCTGGAGCGGCTTCAGGTCCTCATGGTCCATCAGCACGAGGAAGAACGCAACCGACTGTGGCGTGAGCTGCACGACGAGACCGCCCAGGTGCTGGCCGCCTTGAACATGCACCTGGGACTCCTTCAGGAGCGTAGCGACCCGGAGCTCGCGCAGGGGCTCGTCACCGCGAAGACGCTCGTAGGCGAGGGCATCAAGTCGATTCGAAGCGTGACCCGCAACCTCCGTCCCACGGCGCTCGACGACCTGGGCCTGGTCCCGGCGCTGCGGGCGCTCGCGCGAGACTTCCAGGCGGAGGACGTCATGGAAGTGAACTTCGAGAGCCCCGCGTCCTGGCCGGCCGACTGGACCGCCGTGGGGGCGGAGGCGGAATTGGTGCTCTTTCGGGCCCTACAGGAGGCGCTGTCGAATGCGGTCCGGCACGGCGACTGCACACGCGTGGACGTCGCGCTATCGGTCGAGGGAGACCGCGCGCTGCTCACCGTGCTGGACAATGGCGGCGGACTGCCCGAGGATGCGCTCCAGAACTTGCGCAGTCGCGGTGGGCTCGCCGGGGTGAGGGAACGCGTCGCGGGCGTACGCGGGGACTTCGAGGTCGGAAACGGGCCGAGCGGCGGCGCGCGTGTTCGGATTCGCGTACCCCTGCTCGAGGAGGAGGACGGGAAGTGAGCCATCAGCCATTGAGGGTCGTGATCGCGGACGATCACGCCGTGGTGCGTCAGGGCATCCGGACGGTGCTCGAAGAGGGTGCGCGACTCGAAGTGGTTGCCGAAGCCGCGGACGGTCACGAGGCTCTCGAGCTCACCCTCGAGCATCGACCCGACGTGGTGGTGCTCGATGTCACCATGCCGGGCAAGACGGGGCTCGAGGTCGCCAAGGAGCTGCGAGACCGGGGCCAAGCGGTCGGCATCGTGATCCTGTCCATGCACGACGCCCCCGAGTATGTGCTGCAGGCCGTTCGCGCCGGAGCGGACGGCTACGTGCTAAAGGACGTAGCGCCCGAGGAGCTGAGACGAGCCATCGAGAGCGTGAGCCAGGGGCGCGAGTTCTTCGCGGAGCGAATCACGCATCAGCTCTCGGTCGGACTCCGCTCGGAACTCGAGCGAGAGCAGAAGCGAAGCCGGGTCGAAAGCCTCACGGCGCGCGAGGTAGAAGTTCTAGTCCAGATCGCCGACGGACATACCAACCGGGAGATTGGCGAGGACCTCGGTATCAGCCCTCGGACCGTCGAGACTCACCGGGAGCGGGTCATGACGAAACTCCGCATTCGCACGGTCGCCGGACTGACCCGACTCGTCGTGGAGCAGGGCCTGGGCGGGGGCTAGAACCGGAGCTGGCTGACTTTGCCTATTTCTTGGTCAAGAACTTCAGCCACTTGAGCGGATCTGGGCCAATCTTGTCCCAAGGCTTCGTCGGACCCGGGAGCTTCGGCGGTTTGGGTGGTCGCGGTGCACCCGGCGTACTGATGGGCATGGAGAGTTCTCCTTTGCCAATGTCTATGGCGTTTTGGTGCCGAAGGATTCAGAAGAAGCGGGAGACGGACACGTAA
>JAYZBT010000200.1:0-7942 GCA_036338615.1 Gemmatimonadota bacterium | reverse complement strand
CGTAGGCGACGAGTTGGGTGACGCCTCGGGTGGAGGTGGCCAGATGAACAGCATTCAATCGGTCAGTGGGCCCGCGACCGCCGATCAGCTCTACCAGATCGGGCGCTCGTGGCGGGAACTGCCCTCGGTCATCGATCGCCTGAACGACCTGGTGGGTGCGCGCATGGGCGCCGTACTCGCGCAGGTGTACCAGGCGAGCGTGGTTCCCGAGGCGATCAAGCCGGTTGCGATGCCGCGGAGGCGCTAGAAGACGTGTCGGACGAGTTGCTCGAGGCCTGGAGTACGAACCACGGCATCAACCTGTGGTTGATCGAAGGCGTCAGCGAGCAAGGACTCCGGTGTTCGTTGTCCACGCGAGGCGGGCGTGATGTGGCGCGCCAGTTCGCGCATGTACACAACAACCGGCTCCATCACGCTGATCAGGCCTATGGCTCAGCGTGGTCCGCGGCAGATGCATATGGCAGTACATCTCTTCCCACCCCATTATCGGTAGGCGTGATATTCCCTTGGAGCTGACCATGCATCCCTCCCGCTTGTTGCTCGCCGCGGTCTCCGCCTGCCTCGCGGCTGCGCCACTTTCCGGCCAGTGGCCGTCGGACGACGCCCAGCCCACGGAATTCAGCCTCGCGATCAATGCGAAGATTCTGTGCTCCGGCATTTGGGTGCAGGGAAGGGAGGCGGAGCGGCACGTTCAGGCCGACCTGAAACGGTTCGATCACTTCGGTTGGCGGGACGACTTCACGTACGAGGTCGACCCTCAGCGCAAGCGTGTGATCTTGAGCGCGCCCGGGGTTCCTTCACGGGTGGCGCAATTCAACCTCGACCAGGGTTGTGCCATACTTCCGCGGGGCGCGGACGACGTGTACTTCGAGGCCTCCGAGGTCGGGGCCGAGTGGCCGCTCCAAAACTGGGATACATGGCCGACCGGGGAGCGCCTCCTAGACGAACGGCCCCCCCGGGAGGTGGACGCGGAGGCGCTAGCGCACGCCCTCGACTACGGGATGGCGAACCACGAGCACGGTCAGAATACGCGGGCCCTGGTCGTCGTCTACAAGGGCCGCATCATTGGCGAGCGCTACGCCCCCGGAATCCCTCGGGACATGCCCCATTTGTCCTGGTCACAGGGTAAGAGCATTACCGCCGCCCTCATCGGGGTGCTCATCGAACAAGGCGAGCTCGAGCTCGACCAGCCCGCGCCGGTCGCTGAGTGGCACCAGGCCGCCGATGACCCTCGCTCCGAGATCACGATCCGGAACCTCCTCAACATGAGCAGCGGGCTCGACTTCAATAACTACGGCCTGGGGCAGCAATCCTCACTGTCCACGCAGAACCATCATTTCAGGATTTACTTCGACGGCATCGACGTCTTCGACCACGCCGTGAGCTTCCTGCTGGAGGCCGAGCCCGGCGAGCGCTGGGAGTATCTGAACTCCGATCCGCTGACGTTGGGCAGGATCGCGCGCGAGACCGTCGAGGCCCGGGGCCAGGACTACCACAGTTTCCCCTGGATCGACCTGTTCGACAAAATCGGAATCAAGACGGCGGTTCTCGAGACGGACGCGTGGGGCAACTTCATCATGACGGGTTACGACTATCTGTCCGCTCGGGACTGGGCGCGCTTCGGCCTGCTCCACCTTCAGGACGGCATGTGGGGCGAGCAGCGTATTCTGCCCGACGGGTGGAGCGATTTTGTGAGCTCGCCCGCCTCGGCCAGCGAAAATCTTGCCTATGGAGGGCTCTTTTGGCTGAACGCCGGCGGTCGCTACGATCGTATCCCTTTGGACGCCTACTGGCCGTCGGGGTTCATGGGCCAGACCACCATGATCATTCCGTCCAGGGACATGGTGATTGTTCGGCTGGGGCCGAGCCCCGGCGGCTTCGGTCCCTACTTGAACAAGATGGTCGGGGATCTGCTCGATGCTGTGGGCGTCCCGGTCGATGCAGGGTCCGAACGAAGATGAGAGGCTCATGAGGAGAAATGTTCGGGCGGCCCTGCCCATTGGGGTCGTGCTGTCGCTCTCCGTGGTCGGTTGCGGTGGGACAGGTCTGGCGGGCACGTCCGCGGGGGAGGGGCCGGGCGAGTTCATGGCGCCCAGCGGACACGTCAGCTACATCGAGCGCTATCGGGTTAGCAGCGCTTCGGGCGGGGCCTGAAGTCCGTTCCTAGTCGGCGGGACCTCCCATTGACCTCGTTCGTCGGCTTTGCCATCGTTCGGCCACATCGATTCAGTGGAGAGACGGCATCATGCGCGCACGGGGTACGACCACCACGACTACTACGACGGGCCGGACCACCGGCCCCGGGGCGGCGCGCGTCTGTTGAGTTGAATCGAAACGAGACGCAAAGCGCGGCCCCGAGCACGGGTGCCGCGCTTTTTTCTTTCTATGTGTCCAACACGAAGACCTGACCATGTCCAGCGAACAGATCAACATCACTCTTCCCAACGGTGACGTGCTCGAGATGGAGCGTGGCTCCACGGGCGGCGACGTGGCCGCCGCGATCGGACCCGGACTCGCGAAGGCGGCCATCGCGGCAGTGGTGAATGGAGAGACGGTGGGGCTCAGTGAGCCGATCGATCAAGATGCGGAGATCGCGATCCTCACCGCGAAGAGCCCGGAGTCGCTCGCGGTGCTGAGGCACTCCGCGGCCCATATCCTGGCCACCGCCGTACGCGAGTTGCGTCCGGGGGCGGGCATCGGGTTCGGTCCGGCCATCGCCGACGGCTTCTACTACGACTTCGAGGTCGACGCGCCGTTTACGCCCGAAGATCTCGACGCATTCGAGAAGAAGATGGCGGAGGTCACGGCTGCTGATCAGCCCTTCGAGCGTAGGCGAGTCTCCAAGGAGGAGGCGCGTGAGCTGTTCCAGGACGATCCACTCAAGCTTGAGCGCCTCGAGGAGTTCGACGACGACGAGGTGATCACGGTCTACGAAAACGGCCCCTTCCTCGACCTGTGCAAGGGCCCGCACGTGCCGAGCACGAGTGGCTTGAAGCACTTCAAGCTGCTTTCGGGAGCCGGAGCGTATTGGAGAGGGGACGAGAAGCGCCAGATGCTGCAGAGGATCTACGGCACGGCCTTCCACAAGAAGTCCGATCTCGAGCAGCACTTGCAGCGCCTCGAGGAGGCGAAGAAGCGGGATCATCGGGTTCTGGGAAAGGAGCTCGACCTCTACTCCATACAGGAGGAGGTCGGTCAGGGCTTGGTACTTTGGCACCCGAAGGGCGCGATCGTGCGCCACACCATCGAGGAGTTCCTCAAGGCGACGCTTCTGGAGCAAGAATACGACCTCGTCTACTCGCCCCAGATCGCCAGCGAGGAGCTGTACAAGATCAGCGGACACCTCGAGGTCTTCGAGGAGAACATGTTCCCGGCGATGGACGACGAGGGCACACGGTTTCGCATGAAGCCGATGAACTGCCCGCACCACTTCATGATCTATAAGACGCAGACCCGTTCGTATCGCGACTTGCCGATCAGATTCGCGGAGCTCGGGACCTGCTACAGATATGAGCGCTCGGGTACGCTCCACGGGATGCTACGCGTGCGCTGCTTCACGCAGGACGACGCACATATCTTCGTGCGCCCGGACCAGATCGCGGACGAGTACGACCAGTTGCTCGATCTCACCGACTACCTGTTGAAGATCTTCGGCTACGAATACCACCTGGCACTTTCGACCCGCCCCGAGAAGGCGATCGGCGACCCGGCGGTATACGACGAGGCGACGGAGACGCTTCGCGGGGTGCTCGAACGGCGTGGCGCTGAGTTCGTCGTCGACGAGGGCGGTGGAGCGTTCTATGGCCCCAAGATCGACGTCAACGTGGTCGACGCCATCGGTCGCGAGTGGCAAGGGGGCACGTTCCAGCTCGACTTCCAGATGCCGGAACGCTTTGGGCTGGAGTACATCGGGTCGGACAACACGCCCCACAAGGCGGTCGTGATCCATCGCACGTTGCTGGGCTCAATGGAGCGCTTCGTGGGAGGCCTGATCGAGCACTACGGCGGGGCGTTCCCGACGTGGATGGCGCCCGAGCAGGTGCGCGTGCTCCCGGTGGGGGAGCAGTGGCACGAGAGCGCCGACGCCCTGGTCACCGGTCTGAAGTCCGCCGGGGTTCGCGCGTCCATGGAGGCCAGGGAGACTCTGGGGTACCGCATCCGCGAGGCCGAGACGCTGAAGGTCCCGTACATGGCGGTTGTCGGTGAGCGCGAGGCCGCGGATGGGACCGCCGCGGTGCGCCGGCGTGGCGCCGGCAAGAAGCAGGAGGTCATGGGCCGCGAAGAGTTCGTGGCGGCGGTGGTGGAACAAATCGAGACGAAGTCGCTCGGCTGACGCGTCCACTGGCGACGCCGGCCCCGGCCGCCTACCAGAAATCCGCGTAGCTTGGCGCCAACTGTTTACGCGGGAAACAAAACCGTTGACCTGTCACGGAGGTTCAGACAGATTGCTCGTCCGTCTTTATGGCGGGTCACAATTAGGAAGTGGGCCGTGCTGACCGCCGGTCTCACCCTCAGGGCTCCTCGTGGGCTGACGTGAGGGTCGCGAGGGTCGATGCTTCGGGCTGCTCCGGGCATCTTCCCTGGTCGCGGCCCGAGACTTGACTCGGGCCTTTTTTCGTCAGGACCCCAATTTGACACGACTCCATCGGAGGTAAGCGCAAATCAGCAGAGACCGCGTCCGCGTTAACGATCAGATCCGAATCAGCCCTGTGCGGCTCATTCAGGACGATGGCGAGCAGATCGGCATCGTCTCCATCGACGAGGCCCGGGAACGGGCGAACGACCGTGGGATGGATCTGGTAGAAGTTGCTGCGGAGGCCCGGCCGCCCGTGGTCAAGATGATGGACTACGGAAAGTTCAAGTACGAAAAGGCTAGAGCCGACCGCGAAGCGCGGAAAAAGCAGCACACGATCAAGGTCAAGGAGGTGAAGTTCCGCCCCGGGATCGAAGATCACGACTACGAGTTCAAGGTCGGGCACGCCCGCCGCTTCCTCGAAGAAGGGAACAAGGTCAAGCTGACCATGATGTTCCGGGGACGGCAGGTTACCCACCCCGAGATTGGGTTGCAGGTTCTCTCGCGTGTGATGGAGGATCTGGGGGAACTCGGCAAAGTGGAATCGCAACCGAACATGGAGGGCCGGGTCATGTCGATGGTCGTGGCCCCACTCAACGCCAAGTAGAGACACCGGGCCCCGGGCCTGGACCCCAGGGAGAACGGAGATAGATCGATGCCTAAAATGAAGACGCACCGCGGTGCGGCTAAGCGGGTCAAGAGGACGAGCTCGGGAAAGCTCAAGCGCATGAGAGCCTTCAAGAGCCACATCCTTACGAAGAAGGACCGGAAGCGGAAGCGCCGGCTACGTCGCTCGACCCTCGTGTCGGCCGTGGACAAGAAGCGCATCAATCGCATGCTCCCTTACGGCTCCTGAGGAGGAAGACCCATGCCTAGAGCAACCTCTGCCGTACCGAGGAACAAGCGAAAGAAGAAGATTTTCAAGGCTGCCAAGGGGTACTTCGGCGGCCGCAAGAACCTCTACCGCACGGCCAAGGACGCGGTCGAGAGGGGCTGGGAGCACGCGTATAGGGACCGCAAGAAGAAGAAGCGGAACTTCCGGCAGCTGTGGATCGCGCGCATCAACGCCGCGGTGCGCCAGCACGACCTGTCCTATTCGGTCTTTATCAACGGCCTCAAGGAGGCCGGGGTCGAATTAGACCGAAAGGCGTTAGCCGATCTGGCGGTTCGTAACCCCGACGCGTTTGCGGCGATCGTAGACCAGGCCAAAGAGGGCCTCGCAGCCAAAGCCGGGTGAGCACGTCGTTCGCTCGGTTCGAAGGGCTCCGCGGCTTGGCCGTGGGGCCCTTTTTCCGAGCGACTATCAATGCGATTAGAAGGAACCGGTATCGATGACTGACCAAGATCCGATTGCCGCGCTGAGGGCGCTGGAGAGCGACGCGCTCGCGGCGGTGGAGCAGGCGGGGGACGCGGACGGCCTGGAGGCCGTGCGGATCACGTACCTCGGGCGGAAAGAGGGGCGGATTTCGGCGCTTTTGCGCGGCCTGGGCGGAATGCCCGCCGAGGACCGGCCTGCTGCCGGTCAAGAGGCCAACCGGGTAAAGGCCGCCGTGACCGAGGCCTTGGAGGCACGGGAAGGCGCGCTCCTCGGCCCCGAGTCCGCCGGCGGAGAAGACCTCACGCTCCCGAGCCGCGGCCCCTGGACGGGCGGCCTGCACCCGATAACGCAGGCTGTCGACGAGATCTGGCACATCTTTCGGGACCTGGGCTTCACGAGGGCGCGCGGGCCGGAAGCGGATACCGAGTGGTATAACTTCGAGGCGCTCAATACGCCGCTCGACCACCCCGCGGCGGATGAGCAGGACACGCTCTATCTCGTGGACTCCGTATTGCTGCGCAGCCACACGTCTCCGGTGCAGATGCGCACGATGGAGACGCACGAGCCACCCATTCGAATCATTGCGCCGGGGTGGGTCTACCGTCGCGACACGTACGATGCCACGCACACGCCCGCCTTCATGCAGGTCGAGGGCCTCGTGATCGACGAAGGCATCACCTTCGTGGACTTCAAGGCGACGTTGGCCGAATTCGCTCGACGTTATTGGGGTCCGGATACGCAGACCCGTTTCCGGCCTTCCTTCTTCCCCTTCACGGAGCCGAGCGCGGAGGTGGACGTGAAACGCGTCATTACGCGCGCGGACGGTAGCAAGGAAGAGACGGACTGGCTCGAGATCATGGGGGCGGGCATGGTCGACCCCGCGGTCATCGAGAATGCCGGGTACGACTCGGAGCGGTATACCGGCTTCGCATTCGGTATGGGCCCCGCGCGGATCGCGAAGTTGAAACACGGAGTCGACGACTTGCGCACATTCTTCGACAACGACGTACGCTTCCTCGAGCAGTTCGCCAGATGAACGTCTCTTATCGTTGGCTCCTGGGTATGGTGCCCGGGCTCGACCTGAAGCCCGAGCAACTCGCTGAGCACCTCGCGCTTCGCGGTGCACCGGTAGAGGAGATCAGCTCCCCTGGTGCCGAATTGGGCGACATCGTGATCGGGAAGGTGCTCGAGGCCGGCCAGCATCCCAATGCCGACCGCCTCTCGCTGTGCAGGGTCGATGGGGGTGAGGGGGAGGTGCAGGTGGTTTGCGGTGCGCCGAACGTGAAGGCCGGATCGTGGTATCCGTTCGCGCCCACGGGCGCCGTCCTGCCCGGCAAGTTCAAGATCAAGAAGTCCAAGATTCGAGGTGAGATATCCGAGGGTATGTTATGCTCTGCCAGGGAGTTAGGCCTCGGCACCGAGCACGACGGCATTCTCGAAATCGAAGGGGACTTCACCGCCGGCGAATCGTTCGTCGCGGCTGTTGGCCTGGACGATGCGACGCTCGACGTCGAGATCACCGCGAACCGGGGTGACTTGCTCTCCCACGTGGGGGTGGCACGCGAGCTCGCGTCCGAGGGAGAAGGGCGCGTTCAGCTGCCCGTGATCGAGGGGGACCCGGGCGTGGAGCTATCCTTCGAACGAGGCGCGCCCGAAGTTCGGCTGGGGGACGTAGCCATCCGGATCGAAGACGAGGACCTGTGCACGCGTTACCTCGGCGCCGTCATCCGCGGCGTCAGGATTGCGCCGTCCCCGGCGTGGTTGCAGGAGCGGCTCCGCGGCGCGGGTGCCCGTCCCATCAACAACGTGGTGGACGCGACCAACTATGTGATGCTCGAACTCGGCCAGCCCTTGCACGCCTTCGACCTGAACGGACTCGTCGGTACTTCGATCGTGGTACGGCGTGTGAGCCCGGGATAAACGAGCTTCACGACTCTGGACGATGAGAAGCGGACGCTCACGACGGACATGCTCATGATCTGCGATGCCGATCGGCCCGTGGCCATCGGCGGCGTCATGGGTGGTCTCGACTCCGAGGTCGAAGACGACAC
>JAYZBT010000199.1:0-8078 GCA_036338615.1 Gemmatimonadota bacterium | reverse complement strand
AACATCCGTCCAGCCTTCTGCTTCCGGAGGACACCTTCCAGGAGCGAGAAGAGAACGATGACGACCAGGAAGACCAGCCCGTCCATCAGCTGCGCCTACTACTCGTCGGCAGGAGCCGTCGAGCCACTGTCGTCGGGTCCGGCGATCGCCCGTCTCATCGACGTGTCCGCCTGGATGTTCTTGTACCGCATGTAGTCCATCACGCCTAGGTGGCCCTCGCGGAACGCCTCGGCGAGCGCGAGCGGCACCTGAGCCTCGGCTTTCACGACCTCTGCTTTCATCTCTCCCACCAGCGCCTTCATCTCCTGTTCCTTCGCCACCGCCATCGCACGTCGCTCTTCGGCACGCGCCTGCGCGACTCGCTTGTCGGCCTCGGCCTGATCCGTCTGTAGCTCGGCGCCGATGTTCTTGCCCACGTCTACGTCCGCGATGTCGATCGACAGGATCTCGAACGCGGTGCCGGAGTCGAGCCCCTTCGCGAGCACGGTCTTGGAGATGGCGTCCGGGTTCTCGAGCACCGCTTTGTGCGATTGCGCCGATCCGATCGTGGATACGATGCCCTCACCGACGCGTGCAAGGATCGTCTCTTCACCCGCACCACCGACGAGCCGGTTGATGTTCGCGCGAACGGTAACGCGAGCGATGGCGATCAGCTGGATCCCGTCCTTGGCCATCGCCGCGACCTTCGGCGTGTTGATGACCTTCGGGTTGACGGATACCTGCACCGCCTCGAAAACGTCTCGTCCGGCGAGGTCGATCGCCGCGGCCTGATTGAACGCGAGCTCGATTGAAGCCTTCTCGGCGCTGATGAGCGCGCCCACCACGCGACCGACCGCACCGCCCGCGAGGTAGTGCGCCTCGAGCTGATTGATGTCGAGTTGGATGCCGGCCTTGGTCGCGGTGATGAGCGGGCGCACCACAGCAGGCGGAGCCACCTTGCGCAGGCGCATACCGATGAGAGAGCCGATGCCCACTTTCACACCCGCCGATTGGGCCTCGATCCAAAGACGGACCGGCACCAACCAAAGCACTACGGAACCGACGGTGACCGCGGCGGCGATCAGAAACAACTGGAGGGCGAACGCGGGGTCCATGTCCATTAAAAAGAGCCTCGATCAGGGTGTTCGTAGGGAAGTGGTGGTCAGGCCTTCTCTTCGTCGTCGGGGGTCACAGATCGCACGATGTGTCGGTATCCCTCCGCGCTGATGACGCGCACGGGCGTCCCTTCCTTGATCCACTCGGACTCCGAGACGACGTCGATGCGCTCGTCGCCGAACATCGCTGTGCCCGACGGCCGTAGGTCGGTGATCGCGGTGCCGATCGAATCGATCAAGTCGTCGCGTACCTCGGCTGACTCGTACCCGATGGCGCGATCCGTCCGCTGCAACAGGAAGATGCCGCTTTTGGCCAACCTGGAACTGCGCGGCAGCGACCGGACGAGCGCCCATGCCGACACGAGCACCAGCAGCACGGTCGTCGTCAGTACCATCCCGGCTGTACCGAAGTCGGACGCAGTCGGCAGCGATCCGAGCATGCTCATATACAGACCGGCCACCAGAGCAGCGATGCCCGCCACGCCGAAGAGCCCGAAGCCAGGTATGACGAATACCTCCACGCCCACCAGGAGCACGCCGGCACCGAATAGGAGTAGATCCTCCATCCCGGCCAACCCGACGATCAAGTGAGACCCGAAGAAGAGGCCCAGCGAGAGGATGCCCGCGAAGCCCGCCATGCCGAACGCGGGCGTCTTGATTTCCGCGATCAGCCCAAGGAAGCCGAGCGAGAGCAGGAAGGGAGCAACCACGGGATGGGAGAAGAAGCGCACGATTTGCTCGGCCCAGTTCACTCGGGACGTCACCACGTCCGCGCCGGTGTGGCCGAGCGCCGTCAGCAGCGCATCCAAGTCCTCGATCTCCACCGCATAGTCGATCGCCACGGCCTCTTCCGTCGTGAGCGTGAGCAGCTTGCCCGACTCCACGACACCCTCGATCTCCACGTCCTCGTCCACCATGGCGGCGGCGACCGTCGGGTCCAGCCCTCGGGCCTCGGCGAGCGCACGCATCTCACTGCGCATCGCGGAGACGATCTTCTCGGGGGCCTTGTTTCCGGCACCGTCGACCGGGGTAGCCGCCCCGATGACCGACCCGGGTCGCATGTAGATGCGAGACGTCGAGAGCGCGATGAGCGCCCCCGCCGAGAACGCTCGACGATTCACCAAGGAGTAGACGGGGACTTCCGAGTCGGCGAGGGCATCCGCGATGCGCTCAGCGGCGTCGACCCGGCCACCGGGCGTATCGATGTCGAGCACAATCGCCGACGCTCCCGCGGCGGCAGCCTCTTTCACGCTCCGCTCGATAAAGGGCGCCAGGCCGAGCTCGATCACACCCGTGACGGGCACGCGGAACACGGTGCTTCGGTTTTGGGCCGGCGCAGGCAGGGCGAGCGGTCCGAGCACGCCCGCCAAAACGAGAATAAATGCGTGTTGTCGACGACTCATCACTCTGTCCCCCTCAGACGACTTCCCAAGGAACTCAGGCGCCTCCCGACGCCAGCAGGCCTTTTGCATACCCCTTGGCATAGTAGGCCCGTCTGATCGCACGGACCCAGTCCTGCTCGGCCAACGCGTCACGACCTCCACGAACGAGCCGGCCGAGTCGATCAAGATCTTGCTCGGTGTACGTCTCGTCCAGCGAGATCCTTCGAAGCTCGGTGTCCACTTCCGACACCATGGTGCGCGCAACCGCCTCCGGCCCGACTTCGCGCAGAGCGTCGGACCCGATCAGCAACTGTACCATGGCCTCCCGCAGACGCTCTGCCAAGAGTGCCTCGCGCGCCCGCGCATGCGCTCGGGAGGCGTCCATGATTCGCTGGCGGATGCGCTCGGGCAGCTCGAGCCCAGGTAGCTCCTGCGCGCGCCGGACGCCTTCCCAGAGTCCGTCGAGCTGCTCACTGATGCCGCCTCGCCCAAATTCGGGGACGAACAGTTCAGCCAGCCGCACGTAATTGCCGGCTCGTACCGCATGACCTTCGTCACCGGGAAGATCCCAGGAGGTCGTCCAAAGCTCGGCGGCATCCGCAGCCTCGGGAGTCGCAGCCTCCGGGACCACCCACGCACCTGGATCGGGCAGCGTGACGCCTAGCGCGAGCGCCCCAGCGCTCTCCTCCGCGACCAGGCGAGCGAGAGGGTCCGTCCCGGCATCGTCGCACCCGGCGAGCACTGAGAGTACGAAGGTGAACGACACGAGGCGGCCCAGACTGGGGATCCGAGGAATAGAGAGAGCGTCCGGTGTCATGCATACAAGGTCGCGCCATCCGGTATTCCACCGCTACCCTCGTGTGCTCCGGCCCATCGTGGCGGGACGCCGTGACCTGGTAGGAACACCGGCGTATGTACGTGTATACGGTGCCCGTGTATCCGATGAGGTACTCTTCCTGATCCAAGACCCGATCCAAAGACTCGAGGAAGCCGAGATGTCACAAGACGTACTGGTTCAGTACGAAGTCAAAGACAGGATTGCGATCCTTACCCTCCAGGATCCGCCTGCGAACACATATACGCACGAGATGATGCGCCAGATCGACGAGTGCGTCATCAAGGCTCGGTTCGACAAAGGCGTCGACGTCATCGTGATGACCGGCGCGGGGGAAAAGTTCTTCTGTGCGGGTGCGAACATCGGCATGCTCTCGGAGGCGGACCCAGACTGGAAGTACTGCTTCTGCCTGCACGCCAACGAAACGCTCAACCGCTTGGAGCACACGCCGAAGCTGGTGATCGCGGCGCTCAACGGTCACACGGTCGGCGGCGGCCTCGAGATCGCCATGGCGGCGGACATCCGGATCGCCCGCAAGGACGCGGGCAAGGTTGGCCTCCCGGAAGTCGCTCTGGGCGTGCTTCCCGGCACAGGCGGGACGCAACGTCTCGTACGAATGGTCGGCAAGTCCAAAGCGATCCAGCTGATGACGGAAGGCTCGACGTTCGGCTTCGACAAGGCGCTCGAACTCGGGCTCGTGAACGAGATTTACGACAACGAGGATCGCGACTCCTTCTTGGCCGCCGTGCTCGAATACGCGGCTCAGTTCACGACGCCGAACAAGGCCACCAAGGCGGTCGGCCTCATCAAGCGCTCCGTCCAGACCGGGTCCGAGCTGCCGTTCGAGCTCGCGTTGGCACTCGAGCGGGAGCTGCAGGCACAACTCTTCGCGAGCGACGACGCCACAGAAGGGCTCAGCGCCTACATCGAGAACCGGAAGGCCGAGTTCCAGGGCAAGTAGTAGTTGAGACGAACCACCGAGGGCGGGGTCCGGACGTACACCGGGCCCCGCTTCTCAATTCTCGAAAGGCAGAACCATGACTGAAGCTTGGATCGTCGACGGCGTCCGTACGCCCATAGGACGGCACGGCGGAGCGTTGGCGTCCGTTCGCCCGGACGACCTTGCCGCGTGCACGATCAGCGCGCTCGTGGAGAGGACGGGCATCGAAGCCGACACGATCGACGACGTGCTCTTCGGGTGCATTAACCAGGCGGGAGAAGACAATCGCAATGTCGCCAGGATGGCGCTTCTGCTGGCGGGCCTGCCGACGACCGTACCCGGACAGACGCTGAACCGCCTCTGCGGATCGGGCATGCAGGCGGTGCTCTCCGCGTTCCACGCGATCCGCGCGGGTGAGGGCGACGTCTTCATCGCCGGCGGCGTGGAGAGCATGAGCCGCTCGCCGTACGTGATGCTGAAGCCTTCGACCGCGTACTCGCGCGGCCATCCGTCGACCGCGGACACTGTGCTCGGGTGGCGCTTCCCCAATCCGAAGTTTACCCCGGAATGGACGATCGGGATGGGCGAAACCGCCGAGATCGTCGCCGAGGAGTTCGGAGCGACGAGAGAGGAGCAGGACGCCTTCGCGGCGGAGAGTCAGGCACGCGCGGCCTCCGCGATCGCGAAAGGGCGCTTCGACGATCAGATCGTCCCGGTCTCGGTACCGCAGAGGAAGGGCGACGCCGTGGTGGTGGATACCGACGAGCACCCCCGCCCCAGCTCGACGGCAGAGGCGCTCGCGCGACTTCGGCCGGTCTTCAAGGCGGGGGGCACGGTGACGGCCGGCAACTCCTCAGGCATCAACGACGGCGCCGCGGCTCTCTTGGTGGTATCCGCCGAGCGTGGAAGGCAACTGGGACTCGAGCCGATGGTCCGCGTCGTGGGCGGTGCTGTAGCCGGCGTGGAGCCGCAGCGCATGGGCATCGGGCCCGTGCCGGCGACGAAAAAGGCACTCGACCGCGTCGGGTGGACGGTCGACGACCTCGACCTGGTCGAGTTGAACGAAGCCTTCGCCGCCCAGGCGGTACCGTGCATGACCGAGTTGGGCCTGGACCCAGCGAAGGTCAACGTGAACGGAGGCGCGATCTCGCTCGGGCACCCGGTCGGATGCTCCGGCGCCCGCATCATCGTTACGCTCGTGCATGAAATGAGGAGGCGAGACGCGAAAAGGGGGCTGGCCACCATGTGCATCGGTGTCGGACAGGGCATCGCCAGCCTCATGGAGCGCCCGTGACCGAGATCCGTACAGTCGCGGTCCTCGGTGCCGGCACGATGGGGCACGGAATCGCGCAGATCTGCGCCGCCGCCGGAATGGAAGTGCGTCTCTACGACGTGGACACCCAGGCGGTGCAAGCGGGGGCGGATCGAGTGCGTGCCAACCTCGCCAAGGGCATCGCGCGCGGAAAGGTCAGCGAGGAAGAGCGGGACGGTACGCTCGCGCGACTGTCCACCGAGACCGTGATCGCACTCGCCGTGGACGGGGCCGACCTGGTGGTGGAGGCTGCGCCCGAGTCGATGGAGCTGAAGGCAAAGATCTTCGCTGAGGTCGATCAGGTGGCGCCCGACCACGCGATTCTGGCCTCGAATACCTCCTCGCTCTCGATCAGTGAGATCTCTGGAGCCGTTGCCGACCCGACGCGCTTCATCGGAATGCACTTCTTCAATCCCGTGCATATCATGAAGCTGGTGGAGGTCGTGTGGGGGGCGGAAACGTCCGATGCTACCCGCGACACGACGGTGGCCTTCGCGCGCTTGCTCGGAAAAGAACCGATCGTGGTTCGAGACGCCCCAGGCTTCGCGTCTTCACGACTGGGCATCGTGCTCGGCATGGAGGCGATCCGCATGGTCGAGCAGGGTGTCGCAAGCCCGGAAGACATCGACAAGGCGATGGAACTCGGATACCGCCACCCCATGGGTCCGCTCAAGCTCACCGACCTCGTGGGCCTGGACGTGCGCCTCGGCATAGCGGAGTACCTGCACGACACACTCGGTTCGGAGGCCTTCGCTCCGCCTGCCCTTCTGCGCACCATGGTGGCAGAAGGAAGGCTCGGGAAGAAGAGCGGTCGGGGCTTCTACGACTGGACCGAGTAGAGCGTGAGCAGGATCCCGTCTGCGACAGACGGTCGACCTCGGCGCGACGTCCGCGTGCGGGCACCCCTCGCGGACGCTAGTGTGGTGTTCCTTCTGAAGCACCACGCAAGCCTCGGAGAGTTACGTGTCACGGGAACGAACGCTATGAGCTTGAAGACCGCGCGGGCGCTGACCATCGCATACCTGGCGCTGATGACGATTTCCGTCACGTGGCCGGGATTACTGCCGTTCGCGCGCATCGAGCCGCTGATTCTCGGGCTTCCGTTCAGCATGGCGTGGATCGCCGGTTGGGTCGCAGGCTCGGTGGTGGTGCTCTACCTGCTCGACCGCGTCGAGAGGCGACACCGGCAAGAGGGAGACCACTGATGGAGCAGTGGTTGCTCGTCTCCATCATCATCGCGGGATACCTGCTGCTGACGCTCACGATCGGCCTCATGGCGGGTCGGCGTTCTTCCGACAGCGTCGCGGGCTTCGTCGCGGCGGACCGCAGCTTCGGACTGCTCGTGATGTATTTCGTCACGGGCGCCTCCGTCTTCAGCGCCTTCGCCTTCCTGGGTGGACCGGGATGGGCCTACTCGCGGGGCGCGGCCGCGTTCTACATCCTCGCGTACGGCGCACTCGGCATGGCTCCGTTCTACTGGATGGGGCCGCGGGCTGCGTCCCTCGGCAGAAAGCACGGATTCGTCACGCAGGCGCAGTTGGTGGTCGGCCGCTTCCCCTCCAACGGGCTCTCTTCACTCATCGCACTCGTAAGCCTCGTGGCCTTCGTTCCCTATATCACGCTTCAGATGAGGGGCGCGGGGATCGTGATCGAGGCGGTCACCGACGGACATGTGCCCCTCTGGCTGGGCGCGGCAGTCGCGTACGGCATCGTGATCGCTTATGTGCTCTCCGCGGGCGCGATGGCGGTCGGCTGGACGAATACGTTCCAGGGCATCTTCATGGTTGTGATCGCTTGGGCGCTGGGGCTCTACCTGCCATTTCGACTCTACGGCGGCGTCCGGCCCATGTTCGAGAGAATCGCAACCGAGCGGCCGGACTTACTGACGCTGCCGGGGCTCACCGCCACGGGCGACCCTTGGACTTGGGGTGCCTATAGCTCGCTGATCATCGTGAGCGCGGTCGGGCTGATGATGTGGCCCCACCTGTTCATGAAGGCGTTCACCGCGAAGGACGACGAGACACTGCGCCGGACCGTGATCTTGTTCCCGACGTTTCAGCTGTTCCTGATCCCGATTTTCCTGATCGGCTTCTCCGGGGTGCTCTTCGCGGGCCAGCCTCCGGCGCCCGACTTCATCCTGCCCTTCATGATCCTCGAAACCGGCCTGCCCGCGATCGTGGTCGGTCTGTTTTGCGCCGGTGCGCTTTCGGCATCGATGTCGACCGGAGATGCGCTTTTGCACGCTTCTGCGTCCGTCGTGGTGCAGGACGGAGTGACGAAATACCTCGACCTCGACGACCGCGCCCAGCGCAGGCTCATGCGAGGGATCGTACTCATCACCGGGGGCATCGCATACTACTTCGCGCTCGACCCCGACTCGTCACTGGTTCAGCTCCTGGCCTCCGCCTACGGGATCATCTCACAACTCGCACCCCCGGTCGTGGCCGCCATGTACTGGAAGCGAGCCACGACCACAGGAGCGATCTCCGGCCTGGTCGCGGGCACGGCCCCCGCA
>JAYZBT010000198.1:0-12488 GCA_036338615.1 Gemmatimonadota bacterium | reverse complement strand
AGCCCACCCGCCGTTATGTCCCGAAACAGTCGCCCGTGTGAGGCTGGGTAGGCACGGTCGGGGCCTCGACCGAGCACGGCGATCGTACCGCCGCCGACGTCCAGGGCTCCCTGATGCGCGCAGCCATCGATGCCGAGCGCCATTCCGCTCACCACCGTGTAGCCCGTTCGGGCTAGCGCCGATGCGAGTTGCCTCGCGAAGTCCCGCGCTCGCTCGGTCGCCTTGCGCGCACCGACGATCGTGATGGACGGCGTCGAGAGCAGCTCCGCCCGCCCGCGCAGGAAGAGTACGGGCGGCGGGTCGGCGAGGTTGTGCAGCATCGCGGGGTAACCGTCGTCCGCCCAGGTGACGGTTCGCGCCGAGAGCCTCTCCGCCTCGCGCAGGCCAACGTCGACCCGTTGGTGGATTTCCACGTCTCGTCGATCGTGCGCTGGATGCGGCCCGACCCTGGAGGAGAAGGCCTCGTCCGACGCCTGCAACGCGGCCTGTCCGGAGCCGAAGCGCGCGACGAGGCGAGCGAGTTTCTTGAGGCCGATTCCCGGGACCTGATCCAAGACGAGCAAGGCGCGGGATTCGGCCTGCGCTCCGGCCCCGGCATCAGGGCTACTCAGGGGCTCCACCAACCCGCGTCGTCCACCGCGGGTGACTCCGCCGCACGCGCCGTGTTGCTCTCCTCCCAAAGGGCGGAGAGAACCTCGTCCAGCCCCCTGTGGGCCACGGACGAGACGCCGAACACACCCCAGGCGTCCGGAGCTTCCAACTCGGGGAGCGCTTCGTCGGGCGGCAACAGGTCGGTCTTGGTGAGCATCACGCAGTGGGACGTCTCCGCGAGCTCGGTCGAATACGCCGCCAACTCCGACCGTAGCGCTTCGTACTCGGCCTGAAGGTCGACGGCGTCGATCGAGATGACCAGCGCCAAGGTGCGCGTGCGCTCGATGTGCCTCAGGAACTGATGCCCCAACCCCTTACCCTCGTGTGCCCCCTCGATAATGCCCGGAATGTCCGCGAGCACGAAGGTCCGAAAGTCGGACAGCTTCACGACGCCGAGGTTCGGGGCGAGCGTCGTGAACGGGTAGTCCGCCACCTTCGGGCGGGCCGCTGTAACCGCCGCGAGGAAGGTCGACTTGCCCGCATTGGGTTCGCCCACCAGACCGACATCCGCGATGAGCTTGAGCTCGAGCCGGACGCGGCGCTGCTCTCCCTCCTCGCCAGGCTCCCACCGTCGAGGGGCCTGCTGCGTCGCCGTCTTGAAGTGAATGTTTCCGCGCCCGCCCCGCCCCCCGCGAGCGATGACGATCTGTCGGCCCGGTTCGAGCAGCTCCCCGATGTACTCATCGGAGTCCGCGTCGTACATGAGCGTCCCCGGCGGAACCTTGAGCACCAGGTCGCTGCCAGAGCGCCCCGTTTTGTCCTTTCCCTGACCGTGCAGCCCTCGGTCGGCCTTGTAGTGCCGTCGGTAGGAATAGTCGAGCAGCGTCGCGAGCTGCGCGTCGGCTTCCAGTAGCACGTCGCCACCGTTTCCCCCGTCACCCCCGGCAGGCCCCCCCCGTGGTACGCCCTTCTCCCGACGGAACGCGTCGGACCCGGAGCCTCCGGTTCCCGCGATCACCTCGATGACTGCTCGGTCGCTGACCAACGCGTCAGCCTCCTAGCTCGGTTCGTGACCGAAGAGCCACCCAAGTCTCGCGCGCCCGCTGGCGAGCCGCAGGCTCGGCATACTGCAACCCTACCTCGAGCGCCCCATCCACGGCCTCTTCACTCCCGCCGAGGTTCAGCGCCCCGCGGAGGTGGGAGTAAAGCTGCCGCGGCACGTCCAGTACAGCGAGCAGGGCCACGATGCACAGCTCCCGCTCGAGCAAGGACAGACCCGGGCGCCCGAGGACCTTCCCGTATCCCTCCTCGACCATCCAATGCTCCATGTCCGGGTGGAGGCTGCGTACGTTGGCTCGCAGGCGTTCATACTGGCCCCCGTACACCAAGGCACACACTGCCTCGCCACGATCCATCCACGTCCTTCGGTCGATCTCGGCTCGTTCAGGACGAGGCACCGAACTCAACGCGCGCCACCGTGCCATCGCATTCAGCGCAACAGGGTACCCCAAGAACAAGTAGCTCTGAAGAATCGCCTCTTCGACGGCTGTCGCCCCCGCTGCCCGCTCGGCGATCCTCATGGCCGAATCGAGCTCATCCTCGCGGCGCGCGGCGAGCAGCGCGCTGAGGCGTTCGAGCGCGTCGTGCGGAGCGGTGGTCACGCGACGACGGAGGCCAAATCGAACGCGGCTCGAATCTCCCCGACTTCCTCACCCCGTGTATTGCGCAGGGTCGGATTCGCGTGCTCCCGGAGCGCCTCGACGTCTGCGCCGGAGAGCACGCCGAGCTCGGCGAGCACGCGTACGAGCGCCACCTCAACCGCGCGCCGCCCGCCGTCGGCCACCTTGATCGCGAAGCCGAGACCCTGCTCGGGTACGCCGCCGACGTAGACCCCTTCGGCACCGAGCTTCACGAACGCGCGCCCCTGCGCCCGCGTCATGACGTCGGTGCAGGTCCGTCCCGTCCCACCGACCATGAAGGGATGGGCCGTCATTGCCGCCACCACTCGTCTCGGCCCCTCATCCGTCTGGGCGGCCCCCGCGAATCGGGCGAAAGAGGCGGCCATGACGTGCAACGGCACCGCAAAGCAAACGACGCCGCAGCCGTCGTTCCCGGTCCGGATCTGGTCCCGCTCCAGCAGCGTCCAGCGGCAGATCTCGTCGAGCATCCGTAGTTGAACGAGGTGGTGGGGCAGGTGGTAGTCGATCGGGTCCCAGGCCATGGCGGACGCCAGCGCGAGCATTCCGGCGTGCTTGCCCGAGCAGTTGTTGTGCACACGGCCGGGCTGCCCGCCACCCGCGAGCAGCGCACGAGTCGCCTGCTCCGAGAACGGAAGATGCGGGCCGCAGCGCAGTAGCGCCTCGTCGAGGCCCGCTTTGCGGAGGATCGACCGGGCACCCTCTACGTGGTCGCTCTCGCCCTCGTGTGACGCGCAGCACAGAGCCAGTTCTGCGTCCGTGAGCCCGAAGCGTTCGAGCACCCCCTCGTCCAGCAAGGGGAGAGCCTGGAGCGGCTTTGCGGCGGACCGGTAATAGGTCAGCCAGTCGACGTCACCCACCGACGCCAGCAGAGACCCTCGCGAGTCCGCGACGACGACTTGAACCGAGTGCCGGGCCTCGACCAAGCCAGCGCGCACGACCTCGACTACGCCCATTCTTCCGCCCTATCCATGAATCGAAGATCGTGATCACCCGTAAGAGAGCGAGCCAGACGGGGCGCGGGTATGACGAAATCGGACGTCTCGGCTGCCCGATCCATCATCGTGTCACGAGCCGGAGCTCAGCTCGCTTTCCTTGGCCCCGACCTGTTCGATCAGATCCACCGGGCTGGCCGCGGATCTGAGCAACTCCACGGCGACCGCCAACTGGCGATCGTGCTTCCGGGACTGCTCGAACTGGCCGGCGTCACCCCCGACTTGCAGCGCGATCTCTCGCTCGAGACGGTAACGCACATGCCGGCGAGCACCCACGAAGACGTCGCGGCTGAGACCGACCGGCGCGTCGGGGAGGGTCCCAAAGAAGGCGTCGAGCTCCTCGTCGCTGACTTCGAAGCCTGGCTGGAGAGTCGGGGGCTCCCGCACGTACGAAACGGCGTAGTCGAAGAGCCCGGTCGCGAATCTGCTGCCCAACGTGAAGAGGTTGTAGACCGCGACCCCCTCCGGGAACGACAACGCCTCGGGAGAGACGAAGAGGTCGGGGGTGATGCCGCCCCCTCCATACAACGTACGACCGCCCAGCGACTCGAACTCGGGGCGCCCGTCCAGAGAAGGAGGTGTGATCAACTGCCCCGAGATCGCTACTTCCAACACCTCGGGCTCATCGTCCGGATCAGGTTCTCGATGGATGGAGCGGCCGACCGGCGTATACCAACGCGCCGTGGTCAGGCGCAGTACATCCCCACCGGTGAGACGGAAGAGGCTCTGCACCGAACCCTTGCCGTACGAAGTCTCACCCACGACGACCGCTCGGTCGTGATCCTGCAACGCTCCTGCGATGATCTCCGATGCCGAAGCACTGGCGTGGTCGACAAGCACTACGATCGGCAGACCCGGGTACCGATCCGGCGACGACGCAGGATAGATCTCGCTCTGGTTCGGGCCACGGCCCCTCGTTTCGACGATCGCCAAACCCGCGTCGAGGAAGAGATCCGATACGGCAATGCCCTCGTCGAGCAGCCCGCCAGGGTTCCCGCGCAAGTCCAGAACGAGCCCGGCAAGCCCTTGATCGCGTAACGAGTCCACCGCGGCCCTGATCTCGCGCGACGAGGTCTCACGCACCGTTTCCAGCGGCACGTAACCGATCCCCGGCTCGAGCATGAGCGAGAACGGCACCGCTTGCAGCCGCACTGTGGCGCGCTCGACCGTGAACTCGATCGGATCCTCGACGCCGGGGCGAAGCATCTGCACGGTGACCTCGGTGCCGGGACGGCCCCTCAGCAGTTCGACCGCCTGGTCCGTGACCATCGTATCCGCCGGGACGCCGTCGATCTCGAAGAACTGATCACCCGCTCGGATTCCGGCCCTCTGTCCGGGCGTATTTGGAATCGGGCTGACGACGGTCACTCGGTCGTTGCGATCGACCACCTCGAGGCCGACGCCTCCGTACTCTCCCTCGGTGCGGATGCGCAGGTTCTCATACGCCTCCGCGGGCAGGAACGACGAGTGCGGATCCCCCAGGTCACGCATGAGCCCACCGATCGCGGACTCGAAGAGCCCGTCGCGATCGACTTCGTCCACGAAGCTGGTCTCTACGTGATCCACGACTTCCTGGAGCACGCGAACCCGTACGTACATGTTCTCCGCTCGGTCGACCCCTTCCTGCAATAGCCAGCCGCCCGCCAACACCGCGAAGGCGACCACGACCACCGGTGCAAGAAGTCCTCGACTCACGACTCCTTCCTCCCACTCGAGTTCGACCAATCACTCGGACGCCGACGACGAGCCCACAGCCGACGTCCTTGTCCTCCGTTATACAACGCTCGCCCCGAAGGTTTCGGGAAAGCATGCCTCCAGCAGACCCCGAATTCGCGCGTGCACGTCCTCGGGTGTCCCACGTGCGCTCAGCACTTGCACACCGGGCTCCGTCTTCGCCAATGCAAGATACCCCTCGCGCACCAACTGGAGGAACCTGTCACCCTCCTGTTCGATGCGGTCGGGTTGCATCCCCTCCCGCCGTTGACGCGCGGTGCCCTCCTCGGCGGGTAAGTCGAGCACGAGGTACAGATCCGGCCTCAAGCCACCCATCGCGATGCGAAGCCCGTGGCGCACGTCATCCAGATCGATTCCCCTCGCGTACCCCTGGTACGCTAAGGTCGAAAGCGCGAACCGATCCGCCAGCACGACCTTACCCTCCGCCAGCGCGGGCCGAACGACATCGCGTACGAACGCGGCTCTGGCCGCCAGAATCAGCAGTAACTCCGACTCTGCAGGCATCTCCAGGTCGGTGCGTCCGAGCACCACCTCCCGGATCACCTCACCCACGGCGGTACCGCCCGGTTCCCGAGTCAGGATGTGGGGGATTCCGCGTGCCGCCAGCCACGAGGACAAGAGGGTCGCCTGCGTAGTCTTCCCGACGCCCTCCCCTCCCTCCAGTACAATGAAACGCCCGGCCATGACTCTAGTCGTAATACTCCACGCCGAGATGCGTGACCATCTCCTCTTTCATCATCCAGCGCAGCGTGTTCTTGAGCTTCCAGTGCTGGATGAAAATGTCATGCTCGGGATAGAGCCCGGGCGCGGTCTGGGGTGCCTTGAAGTAGAAGGACAGCCACTCCTGAATCCCGCTCATGCCCGCTCTGGACGCGAGGTCGAGGAAGAGCGCCAGGTCCAGCACGATGGGCGCGGCAAGGATCGAGTCGCGGCATAGGAAGTCCACCTTGATCTGCATGTGGTATCCCATCCATCCGAAGATGTCGATGTTGTCCCACCCTTCCTTGTTGTCGCCGCGCGGCGGGTAATAATTGATCCGCACCTTGTGGTACATGTCTCCGTACAGGGTGGGGTATGTCTCCGGCTGCAGGATGTGCTCGAGCGCGCCGAGCTTGGACTCTTCCTTGGTCTGGAACGACTCGGGGTCGTCCAGGACCTCGCCGTCCCGATTACCCAGTATGTTCGTGCTGAACCAGCCCGAGAGCCCCAGCATCCGTGTCTTGAAGCCCGGAGCGAGGATGGTCTTCATGAGGGTCTGGCCCGTCTTGAAGTCCTTGCCTCCGATCGGCACGCCATTCTCCTTGGCGTAGTCCTCGAGCGCAGGGAAGTCCGCCGAGAGGTTCGGAGCCCCGTTCGCATAAGGGACGCCCTCCATGAGCGCCGCATAGGCATACAGCATGCTCGGCGCGATCGCCGGGTCGTCGTCGCGCATGGCCTGCTCGAATGAAGCGAGCGTTTCGTGCACGGCGCCCGGGCGCAGGAACACCTCGGTCGAGGCACACCAGACCATGACCAGTCGATCACAGCCGTTCTCTTCCTTGAAGCGGCGAATGTCCGCACGCAGTTCCTCGGCCTGCTCCATCTTGGTCCCGGACTTCGTGTTCGGACCGTCGAGCTTCTTGACGTAGTCGGTGCTGAACGCCGCAGACATGGGCTTGATCGAACTAAGGAAGTCTTTGATCGGGTCGAGGTGGTTCTGTTGATGCAGCACCCCGGCGTTCAAGGCACTCGCATACCCGTCGTCGGGAATCGGGTCCCAGGTGCCGAACACGAGGTCGTCGAGCTCGGCCAACGGTACGAATTCCTTGATGAGCGGAGCCCGTCCGTCCGTGCGTTTGCCCAAGCGAATCGTGTTCATTTGGGTCAACGAGCCAATGGGCTCGGCGAATCCGCGGCGTACGTTCTCAACTCCTGCTACGAAGGTGGTCGCGACAGCCCCGAAGCCGGGCAGAAGCACGCCGAGCTTACCCTCAGCCGGACGGATCTCCGAAGGTTGCTTCACTGACAAATCCTCACATTTGGTGGATGGTCCAACGGTCTAGCGGACTGTAAGTCCTAGGGTACGATGATCCGGCTGCGGGCTCCCTCTTCGATGCCCCTGGCCACGATCTCATTGGTCTTCATCATGATCTTTTCGAAGTTCGCCTGCGCTGAGATCAGGCGCTGAAAGCCCGCCTTGACCTGCAGCTCCTCAGCGGCCTCCATGTAGGCCTTCTGTGCGTCCTCCTCGGGCTCTTGACCGGCCCGAACCTGGCCTTCCAGACGCTGCTCCAGCGCTTGCAGCCGACTCCGGAGCTCGACCAACTCCCGATCCTCGTCCGCGGCGTCCATGGCGCGCTTGAGCGCTTGGTATTCGTCTGTCCGCGCCAGCGCCTGACCCAACTCGTACGCCTTCTCCTCAATGCCCATTGTACCGTCTATCTCCAGTCAGGAAAGCTCAGTTCGTCATCGCCCGACGGATGAGCACCATGCGCTCACGGCCCGTCAGGTCCAATCGGACGCGCACGTCGACGTACTCGCCCGTATCCTCAAGCATGGCCACGACCGGGGCCGCCTGTCCCCACCCTACTTCGAGCGCCAGCAGACCACCCGGCCTGATGTGACGCCCCGCCCCAGCCACGATCGCCCTGAGTGCCCTGAGTCCGTCTGGTCCCGCAAAGAGCGCGGCTCCGGGCTCCCACTCGCGAACTTCGGGCTCCAGAGACGCGGTCTCCCCCTCGGTGATGTACGGCGGATTCGAGACCACCAGGTCGAAGGGCTCCTCGTCCGAGACCGGCTCGAAGTACGAACCCAAGCGGAACTCGACTTTCTCGTTCAAACCTGCGTCCTCCGCATTGCGCAACGCAATCTCGAGCGCCGCCTCCGAACTGTCCGTGCCGACCACCAGTTCGAACGGGCCTTCCAACGCGAGCGAAAGCGCGATCGCCCCCGACCCGGTGCCCAGGTCGAGGCCCCGCGATTCCGCACCGGCATGGGCCGCGGCCCACTCCAGTACTTCATCGACCAGGATCTCGGTCTCGGGACGGGGTATCAGCACCCGCTCGTCGACTTCGAGATCCAACTCACGAAAGGCCGCACGCCCTAGAATGTACTGAAGCGGCTCCCTTTTGGCTCGCCGCTTGAGCAGGGGGCGGTATCGGTCCAGTTCCTCCGTCACCAGCGGCCGATCGAACTGCAGGTACAGGTCCATGCGGCCGAGGCCCAGTACGTCCGCGAGCAGGTGCTCAGCGTCGAGGCGGCCCCGTACCACCCCCTTGGCCGCGAGGTACTCGCCGCTCCACTCCATCATACGCAGCACGGTCCATACGTCCCCGCCCTGGGCACGCGGCACCCGAGAAGATGTGTGTCCGACGCCCTCGCTCACAGGTCTCTCTCGAGCCGCTCCTGCTCCTCCGCCAACCGTAACGAGACGATGAGTTCCTCGAGGTCCCCGTCCAACACATCGTTGAGGCGATGGAGCGTAAGGCCGATCCGGTGGTCCGTGACCCGTCCTTGAGGGAAATTGTACGTGCGGATCTTGGCGGATCGGTCTCCGGTCCCTACTTGCGTCTTGCGCTCCAACGACCGTTCGGCTTCCCGCTCCGCGATTTTTTGATCCAGAAGGCGACTGCGCAGCACCTTCATCGCCTTGGCCTTGTTCTTGAGCTGCGACTTCTCGTCCTGACATGTCACGACGAGGTTGGTAGGTAGGTAGGTAATGCGCACGGCCGAGTCCGTCGTATTGACCGACTGGCCGCCCGGCCCGGAGGACCGAAAAACGTCGATTCGCAAATCGTTTGCGTCGATTTGCAGGTCGACTTCTTCCGCCTCGGGCAAGATGGCCACCGTCGCCGCCGAGGTGTGGATTCTTCCCTGGCTCTCCGTGCTCGGAACACGCTGCACCCGGTGCACACCGGATTCGTAGCGGAGTCGACCATACGCGCCGGCTCCGCGGACGACGAAGATCACCTCCTTGATCGAGCCAGGGATTCCCTCCGAGAGGTTCATCAACTCGATCTTCCAACGATTGCGCTCCGCGAACCGGCGGTACATGCGTAGCAGGTCCGACGCGAAGAGGCCCGCTTCATCGCCACCCGCCCCCGCCCTGATCTCGATGACCGCGGCCCGATCGGCGAGCGGGTCCCGCGGAATGAGCAGGTCCCGGACCTGGCGCTCGAGCTGCTCGAATCGCCGCCCGAGTTCCGAGATCTCAGTCTCGGCGAACTCCTTCGTTTCGACATCGTCGGCCTCGTCCAGCAACTCGGCGGCCGCTTCGTGATCCTCCACGACCGACCGCAACGCGCGATTGGCGGTGACGATCTGATCGACGCGAGCCCGCTCGCGCCCGAGTTCCTTCAGTCGTTCCGGGTTCGAGAGCACGTCCGGGCTCGCGAGTTCGGAATCGACCTCTGGCATGCGTAGCTCCGCCTCTTCGAGGCGCTGCTGCAATCGGGGGTCGACACGGAGACCCTTCATGACACGGGCCACGACCGGGAAGGCCGTAGTCTCCTCGAAAAGCCGGGAGAATCCGGCCGGGCTGGAGCCCCGGCCGGATTCATCACTTGTCGGCCTTCTCGTACCTCTTCTTGAATCGGTCGACGCGCCCTGCGGTATCGACGAGACGCTGCTTGCCCGTGTAGAACGGGTGGCAAACGGAGCAAATCTCCACGTGGATCTCATCCACGGTGGACATGGTCTCGAACTTGTTGCCGCACGCGCAGACCGCCGTCGCCGCCATGTATTTCGGATGGATGCCCTGCTTCATGTCCTGCTCCAAGCACCTAATGTGGAACGGGCCTGGGCGCCAACAAGCCCCGGCCCGATTGATTTTTCGGGGGCATGCTCATGCACCGCCCCCAGCACAGCCTGGGAAAGCTATACATCTCGGGCCTGAGGGTCCAGAGACGTGAGGCGCCGCATTGGCCACAGTGACCCGAGGGTCAGCAATAGGGCCGAGAGGGCAGCGGCGCCACCCACCAGGTCGCCGTGCCTCACGTAGAAGGTCATGACGTCGGTCGTGTAGACTGTGTCGGCGCGCACATCGGCCTCGAAGAGTGACGTCGCCTGGTACACCCGACCCACAGGATCGATGAAGAGCGAGATGCCGGTATTGGCGGCACGGGCGACCCCGACCCGGTTCTCGATCGCACGCAGCACCATGTGCGCGGGGTGCTGCCAGAGCGCCGTCGTTCGCGCATAGAGCGGCTCGCGGCCATACCAGGCGTCGTTCGTGATGTTCAGCAGCACGTCGGCACCCTCGCGCCGAAAGCTGCGAGCCGCCTGCGCATAGGTGGACTCATAGCAGATCAGGACTCCATAGAGGTGGTCACCGGCCTCCGCGAGCGGTAAGCCCTCTCCCACGCCAAACACGCCGAAGTACTGAAGCTGCGACAGCCACCTTCTAGGCACGATCGGGACACGCTCCATGATCGGGACCAGATACCGCTTGTCGTACTGATAGCCCGTAAGCCCCTGAGGCTCGACGACGAACGCCGAGTTGTACGGGACGAACGTGCCGTCCTCGAGATACTCGGCGCCCAACGCGCCGATCAGGACCGGCGCGCCGACCTCGCGGCTATACGACTGGACCCGCTCCACCACATCCGCCGCTCCGGGGTGGGCCAAGTAGGCGGAAACCGTCACTTCGGGCATCACAACCAGATCGAGCGAGCCGGGCGGCAGCATCGGCATGAGCCGGTCGAGCGACGCGTAGGTGCTGTCGAGCGCGGCACCGTCATCCAGCTTGATATGCTCCGGGATATTCGGCTGCACGACCGCCACCTCCCCAGCTGGCCGCATCTGCAAGGTGTTGGCGCGCCAGATTCCCCAGAGCATGGGCAAGAGGAGGACCGCCGCGAGGATCGCGCCCTGGCGTCGCGATGCGCTGGCTCCATGAGCGCCCGATCTCAGGCTCAGAACGAGGGCGGCGACCAGCCCATTCACCGATGCGATCCAGAACGTGACTCCACGCGCACCGACGATCTCGGCGATGCCGATCAACTCCGGGAACCCAGACAAGGAGGTGCCTAGGCCGAGCCAGGGGAACGCCAGCGTATCGGGCAGGTGCGCGCGGAACCACTCGGCGGCGGTCCACGTGATCGGGAGCGCGAGCCAGAGAGGAATGCCCACGGAGTGTACCGCGCGGTGCAAGGTCCAGCCGAAGAGGGACGCGACGCCCACGAGCGCCACAAGGGCCCCGAGGAATGCGAGGATCGCGAGCTTCGAAAACCAGATGAGCGCGATGAGAATCCAGTAGAAGAGGACGCCGAAGTACACGGCGCCGAACAGACCCGCACCACGCACCGCTGCGTGCCGGCCTTCAGCATCCGCGGACAGGCCGTTGACCCAAAGGGCCATCGGCACCAGCCCCACGAAGGGCAGCACGAGCGGATGTAGCGGCGGAAAAGAAAGCGCGAGTAGGAGGGCGGAGACCGCCGGGAGCAGTCGCTCGCCCGGCCTCGGCCAAAGCAGGAGCTTCAGTCCCGCGAGGCGGCCGAGAGCCATGGTGTTTAGAGCTCTACTTCGTGGCCCGCCTCGGCGGAGGCATAGGCGGCCTCGATCAAACTCATGAGCGCCACCTGCTCTTCGGGGAGCTCGAGGTCGAGCTGCCCGGCAACGCCTCGGACGAACTGGTCGATCTGACGTCGATACGCGTTGGTATAGGCATTCTCGCCGCCCCGGGGCCGCGGCTGGCGCGGCGTGACATCGAGGGGGCGGCCGCCGAACTGCTTGTAAACCTGGAGTGGGGGCAGAGAGCCCGCGCCCTCGACGCCCATCACCCGGGCGTAATACCGATCCTCACCGGCGAACAATCGGTTGCTGACCTCGATCGAGAACACCACCCCGCCCACGCTTTCGAACATCAGGGTAGCGTCGTCCTCGACGTCGTAGTCGCCGTGGTGTACCGCGCACCAGACCTTGCGGACCTCGGGGTACCCCACGATCCACAAGCAGAGGTCGAGGGCCGAGACGCCCAGGTCGATCAGGGCGCCTCCGCCTGAGGCGGCCTTGTCCTGACGCCACGTCGGCCGAATGACCGGCACGCGGCGCGTGAGCCAGCTTCCCCGGACCGCATAAAGGGCCCCGAACTCACCGCCGTCCACGAAGCTCCGCAGAGCCGCGACTTCTGGCCGGAAGCGATACGGCAGCCCGACCGCCAAGCTCCTGCCGGACGCCTTGGCCGCCTCGATCACACGGGCAGCCCCGGCGGCTGAGGTCGCGAGCGGACGCTCAACGAATACGTGCTTACCCGCCTCGAGCGCCTGCAGCGCCATCTCTTCGTGCGTGTGGTTCGGCGTGCACAAGAAGACGCCGTCCAGATCATCCCGTGTCAGCACTTGCTCGGGGTCCGTGACCTCCGCGACACCGAAACGACGGGCGATCGTCTCGGCCTTGAGAGAGTCCGTATCCGCGAGAGCGACGAGCTCGACGTCCTCGCGTTCCGCGAGAATCGGGACGTGCACGATCTGACTGATCGCCCCTGTCCCGACCA
>JAYZBT010000197.1:0-5077 GCA_036338615.1 Gemmatimonadota bacterium | reverse complement strand
TCACCTGCGCGTCCGCGAGCAGGTGAAGCTCGCCCAGTTGATCGAGGCGCGCGAGCGGGTGGAGGCCGGAAGCTATGGAGTATGCACGGGGTGCGGGAGCCAAATCCCGTTCGAGCGTCTGTTCGTTTTTCCGGAAGCACCGGAGTGCGGGTCGTGTGGCTAAACTGGTGAACGGGAGGAACGATGCGTTCTGAAGCGAAGACCGTCGACGAGTATCTGGCCGGGCTACCGGAAGACCGTCGAGAGGCGATATCCGCGGTGCGGCGCACGATTATCGACAATCTGCCGGAGGGGTACGAAGAGGTGATGAACTGGGGCATGATCACCTATCAGATACCGCTCTCCGCCTACCCTGACACGTACAACAAACAGCCTCTCATGTACGCGGCTCTAGCGTCGCAGAAGAACCACATGGCGGTCTACCTGTCGGCCATCTACACGGATGATGGGCGGCGCTCGGACTTCGAGGAGGCGTACCGGTCGACCGGCAAGCGGTACGACGTGGGCAAGTCGTGCGTGCGATTCTCGAAGATCGAGAACCTGCCCTTGCACGTGATTGGCGATGCGGTCGCGGCGACCCCCTTGGCTGCGTTCATCGAGCAGTACGAACGGGCCCGAGGCCTTTCCGGGAGCGCGAGCTAGAGGTCGCATACCGAGTCGAAAGCAAGCGCGCACGTTCGCGCTGTTGCTCCCGCAGGCGCGCGTGGACGAGCACCATGGGCGGCCGGACGTGAGAGTGGGCACCAAGATATTCGCGATCTTTCCTCCCGATGGGTCGCTGGTGGTCAAAACGACACCCGCCAACCTCGAAGCCTTGATCCGACTCGATCCTGAGACCTTCAAGAGCCTCTGGGGCGATCGCTGGATCGGCGTCGAGCTGGAGCGCCTCGCGGCCGTCCGCGACTTCGAAGCGAACGGCGGGGTGCGCAGATGACAGGTACTCCCTTGCCCGTTTCGAAGCACCGAGTCTAGTGTTGATGCCGCCCACCGCACCCTGAGAGAATCCCATGAAAGCGAACCGTCCCACCTGCCGCCTCTTCCTGGTCCTGCTCACCACGGCATTGGCGCTGCCCGCGTGGTCCGCGGCCCAACAGATCCCGTCGCCCGAAGAGTTCTTCGGTCATCCAATGGGCGCCGACCGTCAGTTGGCGCGGTGGGACAAGCTCGTCGAGTACTACGACCTGATCGGGGAGCAGAGCGACCGGGTTCGGGTGGTGCACATGGGCCCGACCACGCTCGGGAACCCGTTCCTCTCGATCTTCGTGTCGTCCCCGGAGAATCTGGCGACTCTCGAGAACATCAAGCGCATGAACGCGATCCTCCAAGACCCGCGTGGGCACTCGCAGGCCGAGGTCGACGACGCCATCGAAAACAGCAAGGTCGTCTTCGTTCAGTCCTACGCGCTGCACTCGACCAAGGTGGCAGCGAGCCAGTCGGCGGCGGAAGTCATGTACGATTTCGCGACGCGGAGCGACGACGAAATCAACGAGATCCTGGACAACACGGTCTCCATCCTGATTCCGGCCTTCAACCCGGACGGCAATATCATCGTCACCGATTGGTACAACCGCTGGGTTGGAACCGAGTACGAGGGTTCGGGACCGCCGGAGCTGTATCACCACTACATCGGCCACGACAACAACCGTGATGCGTTCATGCAGGCGACCGTGGAGTCGCAGTACGGCGCCGAGATCATGTTCCGGGAGTGGATTCCGCAGGCGTACATCGATCACCACCAGATGGGCCCGTATACCGCGCGTATCTATCTGCCCCCCTACGCGGAACCGATCCGACCCGGAGGCGACCCGCTGGTGTGGCGCGAGATGACGTGGTATGGCGCGCACATGGCGTACAAGATGGACGAAGCGGAGCTCAGCGGAGCGATCGGGGCGGCGATCTACTCCGGGTGGGGTCACTTCGGCTTCCACTGGATCACGCCGTTCCACAACATCGCAGGCATGCTCACGGAGTCGGCCAGCGCCCGGCTGGCGACGCCCCTGTACGTGCATCCGGACCAGTTGGGCGGATCCCGCCAGCTTCCCGAGTACGAGGAGCAGACCACCTTCCCGAGCCCCTGGCCGGGAGGCTGGTGGCACGTGCGGGACATCGTGGATCGCCAGATCGTCGCAACCTTCTCGGCGCTGGAAATCGCGGCCAAGAATCGCGAGACGGTCCTACGCAATGCTTACAACAAGGCGAGCCGTCAGACGCGCAGGGGCATGGAAGACGACACCAAGGCGTACGTCATCCCCGCCGATCAGCACGACCCCCTGACCATGATGAAGATGGTGAACAAGCTCCTGCTGCAGGGCATCACCGTCGAACGCTCCGACGCTGGGTTTACGCATGAAGGGCGCGTCTACGGTGCGGGTTCGTACGTCGTGTCGTCCGCCCAGCCGAAGCGCGGACTCATCCGCTGGCTGCTCGGGCAGACCTACTATCCCGACAACAGCTATACGCGGGACCGGGACGGAAACCCCATCCGCCCGTATGACATGTCCGGGGACGTGATCGCCGAGTTCATGGGCGTGCGCGTCGACCCCGTCGGCACCGCGATCGAGGCCCGACTGGATGCGGTGGGCGACCTCCTCGATCCGAGCGGTGAGGCTTCCGCGGGTTCCAACGGATACTTGATCGACGGCTCGTTGAACGACGCGTTTACCGCTGTGAACCTCCTGTTCGAGGCCGGCGCATCCGTGCGCCGCATCGACCAGGACGGGGAGGGCGTGAATGCAGGTGACTTCATGGTCGGCGTCGGCACGTCGATGGCCACAGTACGAGAGATCGCCGGAGAAACCGGTGTGGACTTTCAGGCACTGAACGTGGACGTGTCGGCCACGAGCCATTCTTTGAGTCAGCAGCGCATCGGCATGTACCAGCGCTACTACGGCGGCAACATGGACGAGGGTTGGACACGCCTGCTGCTCGAAGACTTCGAGTTCGAGTATACGAGCCTCTTCGATCGCCACATCCTGGAAGGTGACCTGCACGAGGAGTGGGACGTGATCATCCTGCCTGCCGACAGCAAGGGCATGATGACTGGGATGCGCGGCGACGGAGGAGGCCGAGGTGGTCGTGGCGGTAACCCGAACCAGACGCCGCCCGACTACCGGAGCGGCTTCGGTCAGGAAGGCGTCGACGCGCTCGAGGCTTTTGTGAGCAACGGTGGCACGCTCGTCACCTTCGCGCAGGCGGGTGACCTGCCGATCGACGAGTTCTCACTCCCTGTGCGCAACGCGGTGGCCGGAATGGGGGGCAACGACTTCTGGTCCCCGGGTTCGACGCTTAAGGTCGATGTCGACACCTCGAGCCCCTTTGCGTACGGCATGCCGGAGGACGCGCTCGCCACCTTCCTGGCCGGTGGCCAGGTCTACGAGACCTCGGCTGGCGCCAGAAGCTCGGACGTGCGGCGCATCATGACCTACATCGACCGGGACATCCTGCAGAGCGGCTGGTTGCTTGGCGAGGAGGTCATCGCCAACAAGGCGGCCGTGGTATCCGTGCAGCACGGCGAGGGCACCGTCTTACTGATCGGGTTTCGGGCTCAGCATCGGGCCCAGACGCACGGCACCTTCAAGCTGCTCTTCAACGCTCTCGTGAACGGACAAACGGGGAGGAGCGCAATCGCCGCAGGCGGCGGAGGCTGACCGCGTGCGGCAGGTCGCCCTCTGCCTGCTGCTGGTCACCTGCGGACTGCCTCTGCCGGCCCCGCTGGATGGACAGGCGCTAAGTCGCTCGCAACTGCTCTCCGCGGCACGGGACGTCATGAGTGCCGCGCCGTACGTCGCCTTCGCGACGGTCGATGAGGAGGGCCGGCCGGCCGTGCGGGCCATGGACGCTCTGGCTCCCGATGAGGGCTTGGTCGTGTGGTTCGCCACCAACCCGCGCAGCAGAAAGGTCGACCAGCTCCGGGCCGATCCTCGGGTTGCGCTCCACTACCTCGATACGGACGGACCGGGGTATGTCACGCTCAACGGGGTGGCCCGACTCGTCGAGGATCCGGCGCTAAAGGCCGGTCATTGGAAGGAGTCCTGGACTCCCTTCTATACCGACCGAGACACATCGGTGATTCTCATCGAAGTGACACCGCTGTGGTTGGAGGTCGTTTCGGTGCCGCACGGCGCGAACGGGGATCCCGACGACTGGCGCGCGGACATCGTGGAGTTCGTGCCGGGAAGCTCAGGGCGCTGATCAGCCCGAGGGCTACATCGCCGACGCGAGGACATAGTCCAACTCGACGCCCGCGGCGACGGCACGGATTGTTGCGGTCCGTGATCGCTCACCGCCCCCACACCCTTCCCCAGCCGGTTGCATCACGTCGATCCTCGCGATCACCGCGCTGGTCCTCGGTTCGATCGTCAGCACGGGGCCAGTCTCCGTCGAAGCCTTCGATCGCCTCGAAGTCCAGGGCCGCCTAGGTGATGCGCTGCCGCTTGTCATCGCTGTGAAGCGAATACTGCATAAGCCACCCTGAGTTCGTGGGCGGAAGCTCGTGGCGCGCGCGGGTTCCGGTCGCCGGTAATCTCAGCCCTTCGCGCTGAGTGTCTGCTCCAGCAGTTCGTTCATCCGTTGGATCATGGCCAGGGGGTCTTCCAGTAGGCCAGCCGTTGCACGGCAGTTGTCGTAGATCTGCTCCGTGACCTTGGCGGCGAGATCCGCGTCGTCCGCGCGCCTCTTGTTGAGTTGCATGATCATGTTGTGGCTCGGATTGATCTCCAGGTCGATCTTGTCCGGCAGCCCGCCGCCGTCCGGATTCACGGATTTCATCATGCGGCGCATGGAGGCGGTCATGAATTTGTCGCCGTCGACGATAACCGCGGGGCTGTCCACCAAGCGCTTGGAAATGCGGACTTCGTTGACGCTCTCGCCGAGAGTCTCCTTGATCCAGGTGGTGAGTTTCTCGCCTTCTCTTTCGCTGAGCCGGTCAAGAGCTTCCTCCGCCGGCGCGTCGACTTCGATCTCTGCCTTTTCGGCGGCGACGATTCTTCTGCCGTCGAATTCCATTAGGTGGTCGGCGACGAACTCGTCCCAGGGGTCATAGAAGAACAGGACCTCCTGCGATTTCACCTTGAACGCC
>JAYZBT010000196.1:0-19225 GCA_036338615.1 Gemmatimonadota bacterium | reverse complement strand
CCGAAGGAAGGGCGGAGGCCCCACCCGATGAGGGTGGGGCCTCCTTCAGTTCAGCAAGTCAGGACACCGCTCCCGAAACAACTGCAGGTCGGCCGCTGGCAAGCCGCTGACGCCCACGGACCCGCTGGTGCGGCTCGAAGTTCCCTGCCCACGGTGGGCCTCGCTCATGATCGAGCCCGGCTCGGCGCTGTGACCGAGCCCCAATGCGTGTCCAAACTCGTGCGCGACCACGAGCACGAGGCCGTCACTGCCGCCGAACCGGTAGATCCGGATCTCTCGACTGACCGAGGCGACGCTTCCCCCCTCGGTCCGAACCGCTTCCCTATATAGTCCCGACTCGAAGGAAGCCGACGGGAACTCCCTCTGCAGAGCATCGGCCTGCAGGGCGTACTTTTCGAGCTCGTCATTCGAGCGTTCCTGGCGGTCCCGGAGCGCCCGACCCGTGGCCTCGAGCGCCTCGCGGTCCGCTGCCAAGGCCCGGCGTTCGACCTGCAAGGCTTCCCCCGCCTCCTGGAGTTCCTGCAGCACGCGGGGCGGGATGCCGCCCCTCGCATTCCAGTCGCGCACGGTGGCATTGTGACGGGCGGTGCGCCGTTCGTGTTGGCGCTGACGCTCCAGATACGAAGTCCGCGACCGCGAGTAGCCCTCCGCCTGCTCCGTCAGCTCTGCGCGTCGAGCATCCAGCCGCTCTCTGAGGTCGTCGAGTTCGGTCTGGCGACGCATGCGCTCCCCCATCCTCTCCTGCCGTTCATCGTAGACGAAGCGGATGGGAAAGCCCTCGCTGGGGTCGTGCGCGAACAGAGGGCGTGCCACGGCGGCTTCCCAAAGGCCGGCCGCTTCGACGATCGCTCGCCTCGCTTCGCCGGCGTCCAGTCCGAACTCATCGTCCAATCTGGCGAGCCGCCAGGTGAGGGGCACCGCGCAGGGAACTGCGGATCCGCCCGTGCGATCGGACAGGACTTGTCGCTCTTGGAGGCCGGAGAGCCATTGCTCCGGGTCCGGTCCGCGGGGATCGAGCCTGGCGGTCCAGGCCGCCAGCCCGAGTAGCGCCGGGACCCCCGCGACGATCGCGAATCGCATTCTCATGACTTGGATTCCCTTCCACCAGGCCAAAAAGGCGGCGGGTCGTCAAGCTATCCGGCGGGCAGATCACGGACAAGATCGTTGCCCGGGGCCCGATCCAATCCAAGTCGGCACGCCAGCCGTAGAACAGGTAGGCTCGTCAGCGCGGTGGGCGAGTCGACTCCGTCGCCCGCCTCAGAACATCTCTGAAGCGTCTGGGTCCTCGGGCTCCTTCGCATCGTACCGGTTCGGAATGAAGTCGCCCGTGATCATATCCTGATAAGAGAGGCCGGGCCCCACCATGGGGTACACGCCGGCCGCTGGGTCGATGATCACCTCCAGGAAGGCTGGACCGTCGAAGCCGAGGAACTCCTCGAGCAGGCGTGGCACGTCCTCCTTGCGATCCAATCGCTCGGCATACGGAAACCCGTCCGCCTCTGCGGCCTTTACGAAGTCCTTCTTGCGCAGGGACTTGTCGCTCCCCGCCAGCCGCCCTTTGAAGAAGAGCCGCTGCCACTGCATGACCATGCCATCCCCGTAGTTGTTCAGCACCATCACCTTGATCGGCAGATCATAGGTCGTGACGGTCTCGAGCTCTCCGAGGTTCATGCGCATGCTGCCGTCGCCGTCCACGTCGATGACGAGCTTGTCCGGACAGGCGAACTGGGCGCCGATCGCCGCCGGTAGCCCAAACCCCATCGTGCCCATGCTTCCCGAGGTGAGCCACAGCCGTGGGTCGCGGAAATCGCAGTACTGCGCGGCCCACATCTGATGTTGGCCCACGCCCGTCGAGACGATCGCCTCGCCCTGGGTGATGCGGTTCATGGTCTCCATTACGTAGTGAGGCTGGACGAGCGAGCTCTCGCGGTCGTAGTTGAGCGCATACGTGGACTTGAGGTCCGCGATTTCCGTATGCCACTCGGCGAAATCTCCCGAGAAGCCGGTCCTGGAGCCGTATGCCACGAGCGACTCGAGAGCCTCCCGCAACCGCCCCACGTAATGCCAGTCGGTCTTCTTGACCTTGTTGATCTCGGAAGGATCGATGTCGAAGTGGAGGACGCGGCGGGCCTTGGAGGCGAACCGCGCTGGAACGCCCGCGACACGGTCGTCGAAGCGAGCGCCCATCGCGATGAGTAGATCGCAATCGTCCACCGCGTAGTTCGCATAGGCGGTCCCGTGCATGCCGAGCATGTGCATGGCGAGCGGGCTCATCGTGTCCATGCAGCCGAGGCCCATGAGCGTCGTCACGACCGGGACGCCGAAGGCTTCGGACAGCGCGCGCATTGCTTCGCTCGCGTTCCCGTTGATGACCCCACCACCGGCGTAGATGAGGGGGCGCTCGCTCTTTGCGAGCATCGAAAAGAATTCCTGGCAACGATCCTCGCCGAGCGCTTGGGAATCGATGATGTCCAGGCGGTGCCTGTACCCGGGGATGGCGAGTCGTCCCTCGCCGCGGAACGCGCCTTCCCAGTTTTGCACGTCCTTGGGAACGTCCAGCACCACGGGGCCCGGCCGTCCGGTGCGGGCGATCTCGAACGCAGTTCGTACGGTGGACTCGAGTTGCTCGGGGTCGGTCACGAGCAGCACATGCTTCGCGACGGCCCCCATGATGGCCGTAACAGGCGCCTCCTGGAAGGCGTCCGTCCCTATGGACCCGGTTGGGACCTGCCCGCAGATGACCACGATGGGAACTGAATCTGCCATGCAGTCCCGCACCGGAGTGACGCAGTTCGTCGCTCCAGGGCCGGACGTTACGATCACCACTCCCACACGGCCCCGTGCGCGCGCATAGCCGGCGGCCATGAAGCCCGCACCTTGCTCGTTTGCCGGGACGACGAGCGGCATCGGCTCGTCGCCACCCTCGCCGTGCTCAGCGTTATAGCGGAAGACGGCGTCGTAGGTGGGGAGGATCGCGCCCCCACTATACCCGAACACTGTCCCGACGCCCTCGTCCGCGAGCACCTGCACGAGAATCTCGGCGCCGCTCATCATCCGTCCGGCGCGGGGATGTGGACGAAGCGGCTGCCCTTGAGCCTTGGTATCCATAGGGGTTGCAAGCTCCACGAGGACCCCGCCCATTGCAATAGCTACGCTACAGAGCCCACCTTCCCCAATGCGCCACATCATATCGATCTTGCTCGAGAACCAGGCCGGGGCGCTTTCGCGCGTCGCCAGTCTTTTTTCGTCCCGTGGCTACAACATCGAGAGCCTGAACGTCGCGCCCACGAACGACGCGGCGGTTTCTCGACTGACCCTGGTCACGGTCGGCTCGCACGACGTCATCGACCAGATCTCGAATCAACTGGGCAAGCTGGTGGATGTCGTGAGCATCGTAGACATGACGGGCGTAGACCACATCGAGCGGGAACTCGCGCTGTTCAAGGTACGGGTTCCCGAGAATGCGCGAGCGGAGCTCGCCGCGATGTTGCAGGAGTTCGGTGGACACGTCTTGGGCTACGACCAGGGGCATGGCACTCTGGAGCTGGTCGGGAACGGGCCCGAGATCCACCGCTTCATGAAAGATGTCGCAGTGCTCGCCGAGATCGAGTCGGTGGCGCGGAGTGGCGCGATGGCCGTTGCGAAGGGTTCGCCGATTTTCGACAGGGCCCTATCGGATTAGTATCAAATCAACCCCCATGACCCCGACACCCCGCGTCGCACGACGCGAGCATAAAGAGGCGCGGTAGACATGGCACAGATTCAGTTTGGCGACGAGTTGGAGAATGTGATCACGCGTGACGAGTGGCCCTTGGACCGAGCCCGCGAGTACATGGCGGACGAGACGATTGCGGTTCTCGGATACGGAGTTCAGGGGCCGGGGCAGGCGTTGAATCTGAAGGACAATGGTTTCAACGTGATCGTAGGTCAGCGACGGGGCTCGCGGAGTTGGGACAAGGCGGTCGCGGACGGCTGGGTCGATGGAGAGAACCTCTTCGAGATCGAAGAGGCCGCCGAGAAAGGCGACGTCCTTCAGTACCTGCTTTCCGATGCCGGTCAGATCGCCCAGTGGAGTACGATCCTGCCCCACCTCACGCCCGGAAAGTGTCTGTATTTTTCCCATGGCTTCGCAATCACCTTCAAAGAGGACACGGCGGTTGTCCCTCCCGAGGGCATCGACGTGGTCCTGATTGCCCCAAAGGGTTCGGGGACGTCCCTGCGTCGCCTGTTTCTTCAGGGCAAAGGGCTCAACTCGAGTTACGCCATCTTCCAGGACGCCACGGGTCGAGCGAAGGACAGGGTGGTCGCACTCGGCATAGGCGTCGGCTCCGGCTATTTGTTCGAGACGGATTTCCGGAAGGAGGTGCTTTCCGACCTGACGGGTGAGCGCGGTATCCTCATGGGTGCGATCGCGGGCGTCTTCGAGGCGCAGTTCCTGTGCCTGCGCAAGAACGGGCATTCGCCGTCCGAGGCCTTCAACGAGACCGTCGAGGAACTCACGCAGAGCCTCATGCCTCTTGTGGCGGAGAACGGCATGGACTGGATGTACGCGAACTGCTCGACGACGGCGCAGCGCGGGGCCCTCGACTGGCGGCACCGCTTCAGGGATGCCGTGACGCCGCTCTTCGATGAGTTGTACGAGAGCGTCAGCTCGGGAAACGAGGCCCGCATCGTGATCGAGACGTGTAGCGCTGACGATTACCGGGAGTCGTTGGAGACTGAGCTGGCCGCCCTGGCGGACGAGGAGATCTGGCGCGCGGGCAAGCAGGTGCGCTCATTGCGGCCGGAGGCGCCGGCAACCTGAGACCACGAGCTCCTTGGGTCGTGGGGGGTGGGTGTAAGCCTCGGCCCCGAGTGTGTCGGGCCGCTACGACTCTAGCGGCTGGGCTCGTACTGGCGATTGCACCTTCCGGGCTGACCGGGCAGGCCGCGCGCGAGCGATCCGGCCCGAGCCCCGCGCTCGCGCGTCCGAGCCTCACGGAGCTGGGTCTCCTGCCGGGACGACCGCGAATTACTCCCACGCGGACGGACACGCCACCGGAGATCGACGGGTCTCTGGACGACCGGGTGTGGCGTACCGCCGCGCACATCACCGACTTCACTCAGCAGTCCCCGTTGGACGGCGCCCCCGCCAGCGAAGACACGGACGTCTACATCGCCTACGACGCCGAATACATCTACTTCGGCTTCCACGCCCATTACGAGGACCCCTCGATCATGAGGGCCAACCTCGGAGAGCGCGACCGGGCGTTTTCGGACGACCTCATGACGGTGTACTTCGACACCTTTCTGGACCAGCAGCGCGGCTACGACTTCGACGTCAACGGGTATGGCGTGCAGGGGGATGGCATCATGTCGGCCGCACGGCGCATCAGTCGCGGCCGAGGCGGCGCCACGATGGCCATCCCGCCCGCAGATCGATCCTGGGATGCGCTGTTCGAGACCGGCGCGCAGATCGTGGAGGACGGATACACGGCCGAGATGGCGATCCCGTTCAAGAGCCTCCGGTACCCGACTCCGGTTGCGGGTGAGCCACATCGCTGGGGATTCCAGATCGTGCGTGAAGTGAAAGGGAGGGATGAGGAGAACCAGGTGTGGGCCCCGATGTCGCGAGACGAGACGAGCTTTTTCGCCCAGATGGGGCTGCTCGAGGGGATGATCGACCTCTCCGACGCGAGGAACCTCGAGATCCTCCCGACCTTCACGACGATCCAGTACGGGGACATCGATCCAACCCGGCCGGGCTTCGTCAATCAAGATGCCGACCCCGACGCCGGGGTGAACGTGAAGTACGGCATCACGAGCAATCTCACCGCCGACTTTACGGTCAATCCCGACTTTTCCCAGATCGAATCGGACCGACCGCAGATCGAGGTCAACCGGCGCTTTCCTCTGTTCTTCTCCGAACTGAGACCGTTCTTCGTGGAAGGGGCGGAGATTTTCAACATCATCGCGCCCGTGACCTTCGTGCACACGCGCACCATCGTCGACCCTGACTACGGAGCCAAGCTCTCCGGGCAGGTGGGGAGGTTCTCGCTCGGAATGCTGACCGCGAACGACCGCGCGCCAGGTAAGGTCGACGACCCGGCGGATGCCGCCTTCGACCGGACGGCGCAGACGGTCATCGCCCGGGCGCGTTACGACCTGTATGCGGAATCCAACATCGGAGCCATCGTCACGGACCGGGAGTTCCTCGATGGCTACAGCCGCCTCATTGGACTGGACGGGAACTTCCGCCTGACTCCGACCATCGCCGCCGACTTCCGAGCGGTTGGTTCGCGTTACCGGGACGCGTCTGCGGGGTCCGGCGCGGGGGAAGCGGAGGCGGAGGTGTCGGGCCACATGCTGTCCGCGCGGCTCGGGCAGACGGGAAGAAGTCTGCGTTGGTCGATCTACGGGTACCAGATATCGCCCGATTTCGACACCGAGGTCGGATTCGTTCGCCGGCAGGACATTCGAAACGTCACGAGCAGCGTTGAATACCGCCTTTGGCCACAAAGCTGGATCATCGACTGGGGCCCGCGGATCACGTATTCGCGCAACTACGACTACGACGACGTGCTTCAGGACGAAAACGTCTCAGGCCGCATCAACTTCTCTTTTTCGCGCAGCATCAGCTTGAACGCGGCCCTCAGCCGCAACATGGAGCGCTTCGGCGAGATCGACTTCGAGAAGACGAGCTTTTCCGCCGGGGGCAACGTCAATACCAGCCGCAGCTACTCGTTCGGCGCGAACTTCTCCATCGGCGATCAGATCTACTACTTGGCGCCCTCGCTGGGGCATCAGGTCAACTGGAGCGTGAATAGCACGCTGCGCCCTCTCGACCGCCTGCAAACTCGGTTGTCACTCAATTCTCGGCGCCTCACCGACCCGTTGAACGGCGACGCGGAGCTGTTCGACGTGACGATCGTCCGGGGCACGACGAACGTCCAGTTCACCGAGCGCCTGGGCATGCGCAACATCACGGAGTGGAACACACAGGACGAGACGTTCGACATCAATGTGCTCTTCAACTACCGAATCAACGCCGGTACCGTGTTTTTCCTGGGCTACGACGACCACTATCGGCAGGCCGATCTCATCGAGGGCGATGTCGACGGCGACGGCCTGCAGGAACAGCTGTTCTTCACGGAAGGACTGCGCCGTACGAACCGCGCGATCTTCATCAAGCTCCAGTATCTACTTCGCTATTGAGACCTCGTGGTCGATCCCGACCGCAACTTGCCTGGCCGCCTCGCGCTCTCTAACCTGCCCGTTCTGAGTCAGCAGCGAAGCCTTCACCGAGCGGGGAGCGCCATGACGTTCTTGAAGCGGCCCCGCCCGCTCGCATTCCTTGTGGCGGCCTTCCTGGCTGGCTGTTCCGACCCGCCGCCACCGCCGCCGCCGGCACAACCGATCGCGTTCAATCATCAGACGCACGCCGAGAACGACATCGACTGTACCCGCTGCCACCAGGGCGTCGAGACCCAGGCGGAAGCCGGCCTGCCGGCGATTTCGTCGTGCGCGGTCTGTCACCGGCGCCGCGCGATCCCGGACCATCCCGAGGTGGTGAAGTTCATGGAGCACCTGGAGACAGGTGAGCCGCTGCTGTGGCGGAAGGTCAACGTCATGCCGGCGTCCGCGATGATCCACTTCAAGCACAAACCGCACATTCGAGCCGGGGTCGATTGCGCCACCTGTCACGGCGACGTCAGCCAGATGTCTGTAGCTCAGCGGGTCATCAACACGGCGGACATGGGTTGGTGCGTGTCCTGCCACAAAAAGAACGAAGCCAGCACCGATTGCCTCACCTGTCACCACTGAGGGCCGTTGCGGGCGAGCGAGTCGGGTGTCGACATACGGAGTCGCCCCGACGCGAGCATTTGCAGTACGCATGCAGTACGCATAGGGGGAAGCGTTGCGCAGACGAGATTTCCTGAAGACGTCGGCTCTTGGAGCCGGCGTGTCGATGCTCGAAGCCTGCCGTGGGCAGGACCAGCAGTTCATCGTGCAACTACCGCGGCGCCCCGGCGTGCTGCAGGGCGAGAGCGTGTGGCGCCCCTCGGTGTGCCGGCAGTGCGCGGCCGGGTGTGGGATCCAGGTTCGTGTCGTCGACGGAAACGCCAAGAAAATCGAGGGCAACCCCGATCACCCAGTGAATCGCGGCGGTGTGTGTGCGCTGGGACATTCCGTTCTTCAGGAACTCTATAACCCCGATCGAATCCTGGACCCGCAACGGCGCGTCGGGGAGCGTGGCGAGGGCCGCTTCGAGGCCCTGTCATGGGAAGATGCGCTGGCACAGGCGGTCGAGGCGATCGCCGCTACGCCTCCCGACCGGATCGCGTTCGTCGGCGCCGACCGCTCCGGTTTCACGGGCGCGCTACTGCAGCGCTTCGCCGACGCGGTCGGCGCTCCTGGTACGACCTTCCTCGAGGCTCCCGAACTCGAGGTCGAGCGTCGGGCGGCGCAGCTCGCGCTGGGACTCGACGACGCGCCGTACTTCGACGTGGCTCGCTCGGACTACGTAGTGTCCATCGGCGCTCCGCTTCTCGATCGCTGGCGCAGCCCGGTCCACTACACCCGGGCCGTGGCCGACATGCGGCGCGGTCGTCGGGGCCGTAGGGGCAAGTTGGTCCAGGCCGAGGCCCGTATGTCGTTGACCGCTGCGAACGCCGACGAGTGGCTCGCGGTGCGGCCAGGCACCGAAGGGGTCCTGGCGCGCGCCATGGCGGGTGTTCTGGTGTCGGAGGGGCGGGTCGACGCGTCGGGACAGGCCGGCTACGGCCGTCTCTTTCCGGAAGCACCACCGAGTCTGGAAGAAGCCGCTGAGGCCTGTGACGTGCCTGCGGAGAAAATCCAGCGAATCGCTCGGGAACTCGCTGCCGCAGAGAACCGTTGTGTAGTGGCGGGCGGGTCCGCGGCTGCCCACAGCAACGGGCTCTTCAATGTGGTCGCGGGGCTCGGACTCAACCTGCTGCTCGGGAACCTGGGTCGGTCTGGCGGTGTGTTCGCCCCGGTGGGCTCGGACCTGGAAGCGGGGATCGTCCCGACCGGGGCCACACCGGTTGGAGCGGCGCAGCTCGCCGCGCGCCTTCGTGCCGAGTCGGGGCCGCCGGTGGAGCTGCTGTTCGTCGCGGACGCGGATCCGCTGCACTCGCTCCCGGGGAGTTGGGGGATCGAGCAGGCTCTTGCCGGCGTCGGCACCATCGTCGTGCTCAGCAGCTTCCGGGACGATACGACACTGCACGCAGACCTGGTGCTTCCGCTGAACACAGAGCTGGAGCGCTTCAACGCTGTGACGCCAGCGGCCTCGGTGGGCCTTCCCGTGCTCGGTCTGGGGCGACCGGTCGTCGATGCGCTGGGCAGCGGAAACCATCCCGCCGACGTGCTACTCGCGTTGGCAACGGCCCTGGGGGATCCCGTGGCGGGCCGCTTTCCGTGGTCGAGCTTGGAGAACCTCGTGCGCGAGCGGATCGAGGAAGATCTCGATGGTCTGCCGGGCGGGGCCGGCGCCGACGTGTCCGACTACTACTCCGAGGCTCTGGCGCGCGGCGGCATCTTCGGCGGGGGAGCCCCGGCCCAGGCGCCCCCTGGACCGACAGGGACCGCCCCGGGAGCCGTCGCGGTCCGCTTCGAAGGCGGCGCCGACGAGTATCCGTTCCTTCTTCTTCCTTTCGCGTCGCTCAAGATCGGCGACGGGCGGGGGGCGAACCGACCGTGGCTTCAGGAGTTGCCGGACCCCATGTCGACCGTCATGTGGGACAGCTGGGCCGAGCTGTCCCCGCCCGACGCCGAGCGACTCGGAGTGCGCGATGGAGATCGTCTGCGCATCACCTCTGCAGCGGGTGCGGTCGAGGCCCAAGCCGTGCTGGACCCGACCGTCCGGCCGGGCTTGATCGGCATGCCGCGGGGGCAGGGGCATTCGGAATACGGCCGGTACGCCCAGGGCCGCGGGACCAACCCCCTCGATCTGGTGGGACGGGGCTTTGTGGACGACACGTCGGCGCCGGCGTGGGCCGGGACCCGCGTCAGCGTGGAACGCCTCGGGCCGGGTGACCTGGCGCGCATGGGTCGCAGCTACAGCGACGAGGGTGCGGGCGAGACGATCCCGGTGGGTTGGGCCCCGCATGACACCGGCGCGGAGGAAGACGGATGACTCGTTGGGGCATGGTGATCGATACCGACCGTTGCACGGGCTGTGGCGCGTGCGTCGTCGCGTGTGCCGCGGAGAACAACATCCAGACGGTGGGCGAGGAAGAGGCGCACAACGGCCGCGCCATGCATTGGCTACGCATCGAGCGTCACTACGAGGGCACGTTTCCGGACGTGAAGGTCCGATTCACGCCCGTTCTCTGCCAGCACTGCGCAGCCGCGCCGTGCGAGCCCGTCTGTCCGGTATATGCGACGTACCGGACCCCCGAGGGGCTCAATGCGATGGTATACAGCCGTTGCATCGGCACGCGCTACTGTGCCAACAACTGCCCGTATACGGTGCGCGTATTCAACTGGCACGACGGCGAATGGCCGGAGCCGTTGGAACGGCAGCTCAACCCGGACGTCAGCGTACGGCCGGCGGGTGTCATGGAGAAGTGCACCTTCTGCGTGCAGCGCATTCAGGATGCGCAGGACCTCGCGAAGGACGACGATCGCGAGATCGGAGACGGTGACGTGCAGACCGCGTGCGCACAGTCCTGCCCGGCTCGAGCGATCGTCTTCGGCGATCTGGGGAATCCGGCCAGCGAGGTCGTGCGACTCGCGCGCAGCGAGCGCTCCTCGCAGTTGCTCGAGGACCTCGGCACCCATCCTTCGGTGTTTTACCTCAGGGGTGGCGAGTAGCGTGGCGGCTCCGGCGAACACCGCCAAGGAAGCCGCTCTTCTCCGGCCGATCACCGGAGTGCGCCCAGGCCTGATCCTGGGCAGCCTGGTGACCGGCGCGCTTGCAGGCCTGCTTTTCTTCTCGTGGGGCTACCAGATCAAGAACGACATCGGGGTGGCTGGCATCAACCGTCCCGTGTTCTGGGGCTTCTACATCACCAACTTCGTATTCTGGATCGGCATCAGCCACGCGGGTACGCTCATTTCCGCGATTCTGCGTGTCACGTCCGCTGAATGGCGCCGCCCCGTGACGCGCTGCGCAGAGGCCATCACGGTCTTCGCGCTCACGATCGGCGGGCTCTTTCCGCTGATCCATCTGGGCCGTCCTTGGCTGTTCTGGTTCATGATCCCGTTCCCGAACTCGCGCGGTTTGTGGCCCAATTTCCGATCTCCTCTGGTTTGGGACATGATGGCGATCGGGACGTACCTGACGGGGAGCGTGCTCTACCTGCTGCTGCCGCTCCTGCCGGACATGGCGATCCTGCGCGATCGGGCCATGGCCGAGACCCCGGCGAGCCTCAAGGCTCGTCTTTTCAGCTTCATGGCGTTGGGGTGGCGCGGGACCACCCAGCAGTGGCACTCGCTGGAGGCGGGAATCAAGGTGATGGCCGTGATCATCATCCCGGTGGCTGTCTCGGTCCACACCATCGTGTCGTGGGACTTCTCCATGACACTCGCGCCCATGTGGCACAGCACGATCTTCGGCCCTTACTTCGTGGTCGGAGCCATCTATTCCGGCATCGGTGTGCTGATGGTGGCCATGTACCTGTTGCGGCGTGGGCTGGGGCTTCAGGAGTACCTGAACGACAAGGTCTTCAACAACCTCGGTCTGCTCTTCGTCGCGTTCACGGTCATTTGGACCTACTTCACCGCAGCCGAGCACATCACGGTCTGGTACGGACACGAGCCGTCCGAGATGGCGGTGTTCTGGGAGCGCGTGTCCGGTGACTACGCATTGGTCTTCTGGGGCATGATCCTCGTCAACACCGTCATCCCATTGGCCGTGCTTTCGTTCCGCTGGGGCCGCAAGCCGTTCGCGACCGCTGTCGTGGGGTTCGGCGTGCTCATCGGCATGTGGATCGAGCGCTTCCTCATCGTCGTAGGCACGCTGCGACTTCCGCGCATGGAGTTCACCGTGGGCACGTATTCGCCCAGCTGGGTGGAACTCGGGATCCTGGTTGGATCCTTCGGTATGTTCGCCATGCTCTACTTCCTGTTCGTGCAGTTCGCGCCGATCGTCTCCCTCTGGGAGGTTCGGGAGGGAGACCATATCGCCGGCTCGGCCGCCGCCAGCCCGGAGCCTGTGACCGAGGAGGCCGTGAGATGACGGACCCCGGCTGGACTCACGCTGCTTTCGCCAAGCCGTCCGACGCACAGGACGCTCTCGAGCGACTGGCCGAGGCCGGTGTGGCGGCAAGTGAGATCGAGGTGCGAAGCTCGATTCCGCTCGGCCACGAGGTCTGTCCGGTCGGGCCCCAGGTCCACTCGCGCGTGCCGCTCATGGCGGTTCTAGGCGGTCTGATGGGTGGGACCATCGCGATCCTGCTCGTGACGCTCACCTCGCGGGCATACCCGCTTCCGACCGGCGGTATGCCGATCGTCCCTCTGCCGACGGCGGGAGTCATCACCTTCGAGGGGCTCGCGCTGGGTGCGATCCTGTGCACGGTGGCGACCGTGTTCTTCGAATGCCGGCTCCCACGACTGGGCGTGCCTGCGGGGCCATTCGACCGGATGCTCGCGGACGGGAGCATCGTGATCGCCGTCCGCTCGGATCGCGTCCCGTCTCAATGGGCCGCGAAGGCTACCGCGACAGCGCCAACCGAAAGCCAATGAACGCCCGCCGGGCGCCTGGGTCGGCACCCCCGCGGTTGGCAGCGCGCACGTTCTGCGCCGGGTCACCGAACGCGCCACCACGCATCACCCAGAGAGCCTGCTCTTCCAATCCGTCCCGGTCGTCCGCCGCGTCGTAGGGGTAGGGCTGATACGGACTGCGCGTCCACTCGTAGACGTTCCCGGCCATGTCGGAGAGCCCGAATGGGCACTCGGGGCACTCGTAGCTGCCCACCGGCCTCGTGCCGCGTCCGGCGTAGTTCGCTCGGTCGGGCCGCGGCTGGTTTCCCCAGGGGTAGATGCGCCCGTCTTCACCCCGCGCGGCCTTCTCCCATTCGGCTTCGCTGGGCAGCGTGATGTGCCACCCGTCGCGTAACAACGTGGCCAGTAGGGGCGGCGTCAGGGGTGACTCCCGGAGTGTCGCATCGAGCCAGCGGGCGTAGGCCAGAGCATCGGGCCACGAGACGGACGCGGCGGGGTGATCGGGCGGCGGTCGGAGGGCCTGTGGGTCGATGGTATGGCCGGTGGCCTCCACGAACGTGCGCAACTGGGCGATCGTAACTTCGTACTTGGCGATGTAGAAGGCCGGTACCATAAAGCTTCCCTGTGCGCTCACATCGGACCACCGCTCGATGTCGTAAGCGAGCGGGTCGAGCGCCGGGTCGCTGCCCATCCGGAACGGCCCAGCTGGTATCTCAACGAAGCCGAGTAGCTGCTCGTCGGGCAGGAACCAGGCGTCCGAGCGGAAGCCGGGCAGTTCGCTTCGGGCTGCCGCGACAGGGGTGTCGCGCTCCGGCCCCACCGGCAGGGACTGCGAGAGTTGAAGGGCGACCCATACCGCGGTGACGATCGCGAGCGCCGCGAGCGGAACCACTACCCTGCTCGACGTCGGCGCACCAGACGGCGGCCCGGGTGCCGGTTCCGGTGGCGGAGTCCCGCTCCGGTGCGGCGTGACGTCCGTCACGGCGTGCTCGAGCTTCTGCCGCAAGCGAAGGTCCAGCCGTGATCACACGCCCGGGAATAAAGCTCGGCCTCCGGCATCTGCATCAGGTTCTGGCCTCCCTCCCGGAGCATCAGCCTGAGGTCGAGCGGCCGCGGGTCGGTTCGGCTGAAGCGACCCAGGTCCAATAGGTTGACGCAGGCCGCCTGCGATCTGAGTTCACAAGCGCGCGAAAGGTAGTCGCGCGCGACTTCCGGGTTCGCCGCCACGATCTCGCCGCGAGCGTAGTTTCCGCCCAACTCGTTACACGCCCAGGCAGAGTTGTCAGCGCAATACGTGCTCTCGAGCTGGATGAGCCGAGTGCAGGAGTTCGCACGCTCGTCCTCACACGCTTGCTGCCAGAACGGGAGGCTGTCGCCCGTGTGCCTCCCGTCCGTCTTTCCCAAGGCGGTCATGGCACCGAAGAACACGATCCAGGCGGCCATGTGGGCCAGGTTGGTGCGTAGGGGCGCCCACTCGACCCGCCAGCGTGCGAGCGCTGGATTCGCCTGGGCGACTCGAACCAAGCCGTCGATTCCTCGGACGCTCAGGTTGAGCAACGGCACGGCCAACAGCTTGTCGTAAAACGTGGGAGCGCCCGCCGCGCCGAGCAGAGTATAGAGGCCGAACACGCCGGCCCCGTACAGGGCGCCGAAGAGGAGCTTCCCAACCGGGGTTCGCGGTGACGTGGACGGGTCGGTGATGAGAAGATGGAGCCCCAGGAAGACCGCGGCCGGAATGTCGGAGTCCAGGAAGTAGGGCACACCCGTGAGCGAGGCGGACAGCGAGCTAAGGGCGAACAACATCACGGCCGCCGCCGCGACGACGAGGGTGACCGAGAAGAAGTACATCACGATCAGGCCCAGCAGGAACAGGTACAGATAGATCATCGGGGCGAGCGTCAGCGTCGAGGCGATCTCCTGGCCCCAGGTCAGATCCGTGGCGCCCGTAGTGATCAACACCAGAGAGAAGAGGCCGAGAGCGAAGGCGGACGGGTTGAAGATGTGCACCTTGCGGCCGTCGCGATGCCAGCGCACGAACTCCTTGCCGAGGAACCCGATCCCGATCATCAGGAACTGCAGGTAGAACCAGTCGTCCCGGAACCACAGAAAAAGATTGATGCTGAAGATGATCGGGAACGGGCCGAAACCGAGCACGTACCTCTCTCGTCGCGACCAAGCGAGCAGCATGTCGAAGGCGTACGCGAAGACGAGTTGCGCGACCAGGAGCGGGGCGAAGTCGTAGACGGGTCGCCAGTACCACCCCCAGTACGCGAATACGGCGAGCTGCACCGTGGCCTGTAGGTAGTGCTGCGGGCGCAGCACGCTCTGGAGCGACCGCCCTGCCGCACGCACGCCAAGCCGCAGAAAGAGTGCCACCAGCCACAGAGCCAGTGCCCCAGAAGCACCCCAGAAGGACCACGCGAGACGAGGGTTGGCTTGCACTCGCGGCAGCAGCGCCATCCCCAGTAGCGCGAGGGTGAGCGCCAGCGGTAGGTAGAGAACCCGCCGCGACGCTGGCTTCGGCGTCGCCGTTTGCGCGCGGACGCGCTCCGCACCACCCCCCGTCTTCCGTCGACGTCGTGAAGCTGCCATGAGTCGACCTACCAGATCGTCATGGATTCTTCGAACAGGGACGTCAATTCCGCCGCCCCGGCTGGCTTGGGTGACAGCTTGGTCACCCGATGCTGCGGCAGCGTCGCTTCCACGAGGGCGGGTATGTCCTGCTCTGTGTAACCCACGGCCGCGAGGCCGTTCGGGATGTGCAACGCCCGCATGAAGTGGATCACACGCTCCGCGAGGACCTCGCCGGCTTCGCTCGGAGCGGCGTCCGAGACGTCGGCTCCGAGCGCGGCTGCCGCTCGCAAGTGCCGCTCCGGGTCTGCAGGCGCCGTGAAGCGGACGACTGCGGGCGTGTTGAGTATCACGGACACGCCATGAGGCACCAGCGGATGGTCGACGACGTACCCGTCGGGCCAGTGATCTCGAACCATGCCGGCGACCGGGTACGACATCCCGTGCGGTAGGTGGACTCCCGCGTTTCCGAAGCCGATCCCGGCGATCGCTGCGGCCAGGAGCATCTGCATGCGCGCTTCCTCGTCACTCGGGTCCACATACGCTCGAGGAAGGAACTTGGCCATCAGCTCGAGCGCCCTCAGCGCCCAGATGTCGCTGACCGGGTTCGAACCTTGATATGCGGGGCGCTCGAGGGGCCGAGCAGGCCTGGGACGTTGGTCGAACGGTATCGCGGTGTACGACTCCAACGCATGACTGAGCACGTCCAGTCCGGTTGCCGCGGCCACGGCGGGCGGGAGGGTGCGCGTGTTGTCGGAGTCCACGATCCCCAGCGTAGGCTTGAGATACCGGTGCGCGATCCCTGTCTTCGCTCTCTTCTCCACGTAGTCGAAGATCGCGACTCCTGTCGTCTCGCTACCCGTGCCCGCTGTGGTCGGGACGGCGATCAGCGGCTTGAGCGGACCGGGGACCGGGTGCCCCAGGCCGATCGGGGCGTTGACGTAGTCGAAGAAGTCGGTGGGATGGCTCGAATAGAGGTTCGCCGCTTTCGCGGTGTCGATGGTACTCCCGCCTCCCACCGCCACGAAGGAGTCGAACCCCCCGTGCGTTGCGAAGCCCGCTGCCGCTTTGAAGCTCCCATCCGTCGGCTCGATGGAGAGGGCGTCGAAGACCTCGAAACCGATGTCGCTCTGCTCCAGTGACTCGAGCACCGCGTGCCCAACCGGGTGATCGCGCAATGCCGGGTCGATGACCAGCATCGTCTTCTTTGCCTCGAGGTCCACGAGGTCCATCCCGATCTCGCGGGTGATTCCTCGTCCGAACCGGATGTTCGACGCGGCCATCTGGAAGGCGGTGTCGCGTTCCACGGGCATCGAGTTACCTCCATCGCTGGTCGTTGGTGAGTCCTAAGCAAGCCGCACGTGGGCTGCGAATTCGATCGCCGCTCGCTCGCGTGATCGGCGCGGTCCTGTCAGGTTGGCTCGATTCGCTCACAAACGCGAGGGCCTCACGTGACTCGAGACGTTGACAGGCGGTTGCTGTACGCGCTGCTCGGCGCCTGCATACCCCTCCTGATCCTGCTCCTGATCGGAATCGTTTCGCCTCCGGGGCCCGATCTGGTTCCTACGCCGCACCCGGACTTCGACCCCATGCTCAGGAGTGGCAGTGGCGCTCCTGGCTCCAGTCTCCTGATCGCCGCCGGGTTCGTCACCGGCATACTCGTCATCGTGATGATCGGCATTTGCATGCTGATTGGAGTTCGGGAGACGGCGAAGTCACTACGCAGATTCGTCGTCGCGGGCACCGTCGTGTACATGCTGGTTTTTTGTGCGCTCATGCTCAGCTACCTGGAGTTCTCGAAGGGCGGCCCCTTAGAACCCTTTGAGACTTTCGGAGGATTTCCGGTACCCAGCGCTTGGATGTTGTACGGGATCTGGCTGTTCCCCTGGGTCTTCATCATCGCGTTCGTCGTCACCTTCGACGACGTGTATTTCCCTCCCGAGTCCGACGCCCGCTTTCGTGAGCTTCTGCGCGCGAAGGAGCGGCGCTGATGGACCGCGCCACCGTGACGCTCGCGTCGGTGGTCGTCTACCTGGCGATCTGTATCGGCGTTGGGTGGTGGGCCATGCGCCGCACGAAGTCGAGCGAGGACTTCTTCATGGCGGGCCGCAACCTCGGCGTGTTCCTCACGGCGTTCGCGGTCTTTTCGAGCACCATGAGCGGCTTCGGGTTCGTGGGTGGGCCCGGCCTCGTATACCAGATGGGCATGAGCTCGCTCTGGATCGTCGCAGCGACGATGGCGGGGCCTGCCATCATGTTCGCCCTGGTCGCGAAGAGGGTTCGGCTCCTGGGCGAACTGCGAGACTGCGTATCGCTGCCGGACGTCGTGGCGGCCCGCTACGACAGCGAGGCCGTCCGCGCGCTCATGGCCGCGGTGGTGCTGCTCGGCGTCATGGGCTATTTGGCCACCCAGATCCTGGCGATGTCGGTGGTTCTCCAGGACGTGCTGCGCGACGCTAATGTCTTCCCTGGCATCAGCCTGGAGGCCACGGTTGCGATATCGACCGCCGTATTGGTCTTCTACACCGTGAGTGGCGGTATCATCGCCTCCGTCTACACGGACCTGATCCAGGGTGTCATCATGGTCGTCGCGGCGGTGCTCGTCTTCGTCACCGTCGTCGGAACCTTCGACGGGGGCCTGGCGGAGATGAGTCAGGTGATCGCGGCGGACGACCGCGAGGCCATGGGCCCTTGGGGGACCCTGGGCATGTTCGGCGGACTGTCCTGGATGCTCGTGTTCGCACTCGGGACGGCGGGACAGCCGCACGTCATCACCAAGTACATGATGCTCAAGAACGTCAAAGACATTAAGCGCGTCGTTCCGCTCGGTGCCTTTGCGTACGGCGTGGCAGCCCTCCTCTGGATCGGACTGGGTATCTCCATGCGCGCGCTCGTATTGAGTGGCGGGCACGATCCGCTCATGACTCCCGACGCGGCCGCTTCCGCGTTTCTGCAGTCGTTCGCGCACCCGTTGCTGGCGGGGGTCGTATTCGCGGCGCTGCTCGCGGCCATCATGTCGACCGCCGACGGATTCTTGAACATTGGGACCGCTGCCGTAATCCACGACTTCCCTGTCGCCCTGGGCGGTCGCCCGATTCAGAACGAGCTGTTTTGGGCCAGGGTGACGACGGTCGGGATCGCCATCGTGGCGGCGCTCGTGGCCCTCTACAGCGGCGATCTCGTCGCGCTGCTCGGAGCCTTCGGGTGGGGCACGTTCGCGGCCGCGATCGTGCCCGTGGTCGCGATTGGACTGAACTGGAAGGGGGCGACCGCCACAGCGGCGACCGTGGCGATTGCAAGCAGCCTCGCGGTCAACTTCGGCGTCCGCATCACCGGGGTGTCGATGCCCTATGGGGTCGACGTGGGCGCGGCATCGCTCGTGGTTTCCCTGACGCTGTTCATCGGCATCTCGCTACTGAGCGAGCCGGATGAGCTGGACTCGGGTGTCGAGGCCGTAATGGAGATGTAGCACGCGCTGGAGGCTGCCGTCGCGCCGCCGACGGTCCCGTCCGTTCGCGCGACCGCGAGAGCAGAGCAGGGCAGAAGCCCCTGGCGCGAGTACCGACTTTGAACAGCTCGGCAAGCCGTTCAGTCAGGCGGACATCCCTTCCGCGGTGGAGCGTGCCCGCGCGCGCACCAGGTCGACTGTGCTGGAGGAATAAGTTCGTCAGGCTGGTTGCCGGTATCGTCGAGCCATTATCTTTTTGGTCGGGTTGTTTGAGACGGATCTCCAACAGGACCTACCCTATGCGCCTCCGTGAAGCGTTCCCACTCGTCTGGTTGCTGGTTTTGGTCGCTTTCGTCGCTGCGTGTGCGTCGGGAACGCCTGGGAGCTTCTCCCAGACTTCCGCAAGCCCGACCTTCTACGCGGACGTCGTCCCCATCCTCCAGCAGAACTGTCAGGTCTGCCACATGGCGAACGGACAAAACCTGGGGGGTATGGTCGCGCCCGTAGCATTCACCAGCTATGAGACGACAAAGCAGTGGG
>JAYZBT010000195.1:0-11378 GCA_036338615.1 Gemmatimonadota bacterium | reverse complement strand
CCACGGCAACCTGAACGAGCCAGCCGGGGTGAAGCTCATGCTCGAGTGGGTGGCACGCCAGGAGAAGGACAGCATCTACTTCCTGCCACTGGAGTCCATCGCCGGAACGGGTCGCGATCGCTAAGGAAAGTTCAAGGGGAGCGACGCGATCGCTGGGTGATCGTTCCGGCCTTCGCGGACCCCATGGAGGAATCGCCCGAGGTTTCGGGCTCGCCGTTCGTCATCGGGGAATCGCGCGATGTGGATTCATACCGGGCCCATCGCTTCGTTTGGGCAGGTGGGGACGGATCACAGCCAGAGGTAACGGGCGCTCGTTAGTTCGTGCTAGAGCCGCTCGGGGCTCTCCGCTGGCGTGCAACCTCGGCGAGCGTCGGCCAGATGGCCTCGGCGGTGCCCTGCACACGGGTGCCGGAGCGAACCGGGTTGGCGTCGCTATTGCTTGCGCGCGGCGTTTGCCGGGCGCAATATCCACTTCTGGGCACGCCCTCTATGCAACGCCAACCAGGAGTAAAATGCCCCGTGTCTGACAACGACTTCGTACGCATCGAAAAGCATCGGCCTCACACGAGCGTTATTGTGCTGAACCGTCCCGAACGCATGAACTCGATGGCATTCGAACAAATGATTCCATTGCACGAGGCTTTCGAAGAGGTGGCCGCGGACAACGACACCTGGTGCGTCGTTCTCACCGGCACCGGCCGCGGATTTTGTTCCGGTGCAGATACCGGAAGCTCTGAACCGCCGCCCAACATCGCCGGGATGACACTGACCCGCATCGCGACGCGCGCGATGTCCATTCTCGCCGATCTCGTCCCTGCGATGCGCCGCATGCCGCAGCCCGTCATCGCCGCCATCAACGGCGCCGCGATCGGCGGAGGCATGTGTCTCACATTAGGCGCCGACATTCGAATCGCAGGGGAGTCTGCGTATTTTCGCGCTGCCGGTATCAACAACGGGCTGACCGCCACCGAACTCGGGCTCTCCTTCCTGCTTCCAAAAGCGGTCGGCTCGTCGCGCGCCTTCGAGATCATGCTCTCCGGGCGGGATGTCGACGCCAAAGAAGCCGCGGATATCGGTCTCGTTTCGCGCACCGTTCCCGACGATCGCCTCCTCGACGAAGCGCTCGACCTCGCGGATCAAATCAACGGCTGGAGTACACAGGGCGTGCAGCTCACCAAGAAAATGATGTGGTCCGGCATGGAGACTGCGAGCCTCTCCGCCGCCGTCGAACTTGAGAGCCACACCCAGCTCTTCGTCAGGATGACCACGCAAAACTTTGAGGAGGCGGTGAAGGCACGCAAAGAGAAGCGCCCACCCAACTTCGCCGACTGAGGGGCGAGGCGTTACCGCCAGCTACGTTGCCAGAGGCCGCGCGCCCCGCTTGAATTCATCGCTTAGGGGCCCCAATCTGCCTCCCATCCAGCCTCTACTTGACCTAATGTCGCTTATCGGACCCAAAAAGGGGCTTTGAATTTCCTATCCGCGGACGTCCTCTTTGGCACCCGCTGGCTCCCGAGCGACCGCGAACCCCCCGTCGGCACGGGAATTGGGGAGCTCCCCGTGTTTCCACGGAGTTACGCCGCGCTGATGGCCGCGCCCTTCCGCTGGCGGCGGCTCGTACGCGAAGCCACGGCAGCGCCGGAGCCCTGACCCCGGGTCGAGGGAGTCGCGGAGAACAGACCGGGGCAGCCTCCGTCGCGGCGATTCCCCCTCCCTTCGGCCCGGAGGGGGCACCGAAGTCGTAAGCAGCGCTAGCCTGCGACGAACGAAATGCGCAACCGCCTCCTCCTCGTCGCACTGCTCCTGGTCCTCGCCGCGTGTGCCTACTTCGGCGGACTCTTCGAGTTTCTGTCCCCGGAGCACCTGCGCGCACTGCTCACGGACTCGGGAGCATGGGGGCCTGTCGTCGTCGTGGTTCTATTCACCGTACTCGAACCGTTCGGCGCACCCGGCTTCGTGTTCCTGATCGCTGCGGCCACGCTCTGGCCCTTCTGGCTCGCACTGACGGTCAACTGGCTTGGAGCCACCGGAGCCGGACTGCTCGGTTTTGTCTTTGCCCGCTACATGGGCCGCGATTGGGTGTCGACCCGCATGCCACGCAACCTGCGGAAATGGGACGAGCGGCTTTCACAACGCGGGCTGCCCTTCGTGATCGGGTATCGCGTGTTGTTCTTCCTCAACCCGGCCTCGCACTGGGCGCTCGGGCTGTCGCAGGTTTCGGCCCCCGCTGCCGTCGCGGGGACCGCGATCGGGTTTGCCCCCTGGGTCTTCATCTGGACGTACTTCGGCGCTGACATCCTCGTGTGGTTCGAAACGCAGTCGGTTGGAATCTGGATCGCGATCGGCGCCGCGGTCCTGGCGCTCGTCGTGTTTCGCAGAACCCGCGCGCGAAGGGCGGCTCGCAAACCGGACTAACGACGATCCCGTTGGCCGGAGGGAATCCGCCTACGGGACCCAACCTGCCTCCCATCCAGCCTCTACTTGACCTAATGTCGCTTATCGGACCCAAGAAGGGGCTTTGAATTTCCTATCCGCTCGCGGCTATTCTGTGTCACGTTCGCGGAGTCGAGGACGATAAGAGCTAGAGCGAGGCCGCGCTGGCAGGCGAATGATGACGGGAGTGAGCGTCCTGACTGATTCGAGGAGTTGTGAAGAGTCTGCGTGGGTGTTGTCCGCGAATTTCGTTTGCGCGCTGGCTTCGCTCGGTCTGGCTGTCGCACTGCTCGTCCTGCCAGTCTCCGCAGCAGCAAGGGACAACTTCCTCGTGATCTCCATCGACGACGTCGGTGTCGACAAGGTGGGGATCTATAACGACGACGTCACCTATGGGCACCCTGGAGAGGGTGCCGATCCTGCCTCCACCCCAACGATCGATGGGCTCGCCACCGAGGGGGTCCTGTTTCGCAACGCCTACACGAACCCCACCTGCGCGCCGACGCGGGCCGCGACACTCTCGGGCCGCCACGGCTTCCGCACCGGCATCGGGACCCCCGAAAGCGCTGTGCTCCCCATCAGCGAGACACTCCTGCCTGAACTGCTCGCCGGCACACACCTGAATGCCGCAGTCGGCAAGTGGCACCTTGGGCCCGATGCAGATCGCAATCACCCAAATGACAGTGGGTTCACCGACTTTGCAGGGTCATTGGGTGGCGGCTTGCCGAGCTACACGAGTTGGAACAAAGTGACCAACGGCAGCCGGCAAGCCGGCTACTCCACCTACGCGACGACCGACAACGTCGATGAAGCGATCTCGCTCATCGCCGGTTTCGGGGCCAGTCCGTGGTTCATGTGGCTTGCTTTCAATGCGCCCCACACCCCCTTCCACGCCCCGACGCCATCGACGCTTCACAGCGAGACGTTGTCTGGCAATCCGAACACCACGCCCATCCCTCACTATGCGGCAGCTCTCGAGGCGGCGGACACCGAGTTGGGGAGGCTCCTTGGGGCGATCCCCTCGGATGTCCTCGCGGACACCACGATCCTCTTATTCGGCGACAATGGCACCCCCAGTCAGGTGGTGGAGCCTCCGTTCCTGGCGGGCCGGGCCAAGGGGTCTGTGTACGAAGGGGGCATCAACATCCCGTTCATCGTAAAGAGCCCTCACGTTCCAGTGGGCCATCGTGGGAGCGAGAGTCTTGGGCTCGTCCAGACGGTGGACATCTTCGCCACACTCGCCGAGATCGTGAGCCTCAGTAGTCCCACTGCCGTCGATTCGCTGAGCTTCCTCCCACTGCTCCAGAATCCACTAGGAGCCGGCAACCGCAGTCTCGTCTACACCGAGGGTTTTAGCCCGAACGGCTTCGGGCCCTACGCGAGCGAGCAACGGGCGGCGGTCGATGGGCGCTACAAGCTGATATGGCGCGACGGAGTCTACGAAGAGATGTTCGACCTCGAGCTGGATCCATTCGAAGGCACCAACCTGCTGCCTGGGCCTCTCTCTCCCGATGAACAGATCGCATTCGATGCACTTGTCGCAGAGATACAACGGCTCCATGCCACGCCGGTGCCGGCCGTCTTCGGCCTGGGGTCCTGGCTGATTGCGGCCTCGGTCTTGCTCCTCGGTCACCGTGCACTGCGTAGAGCCGAAAAGCCGGACATACGAAGCGCTTAGGCACTCGAACCGGCGACTGGCGGGAATCTCCCGGGGCGGGGCTGCCTGCCGCTCAGGGGCCCCAATCCGCCCCCCATTTCGCCGCTACTTGACACCATGTCGCTTATCGGACCCAAGAAGGGGCTTTGAATTTCCTGTCCGCAGCCCTCCAGTCGCTCCCAGGCGCGAGTCGGCCGTGAGACGCTCTCAGTGCTCGGGTGAGCTCCGCCGTGTCCGTCTGGCGTGCAGCACCCGCAACAGCGCCAAACCGCTCGCCAGCATCGCGGTCGTTCCGGGCTCGGGCAGCGCGACGACCCCGAGATCGGTGAGGGCGCCGGAGGTGACCACGACGTTGGGGATCATGACGGTCTCGAAGCCGGTGCGCGCCAGGGTGACGTCGTAAGTTCCGGCCAGGATTTGGAGCTCCGCGAACCCGAAGGGGTCCGTGAACTTGGGCGCCGTCTCCGGATCGTCTGCCAGGAAGGTCACTCCAGTGTGCTGACTCTGGCCTGCGAGCTGGGCCTGGACGCGGATCACACCCAGGGGATGGGGGGGCACCACGATTCCGTCGACGTACGTACGCGACTCGTTGCCGGCGCTGTCCATAAATTTCGCGTAGACGCGAGCTTGTCCGTTCGCGTCCGGCGTAATCAGCCAGGCCTTCGTCTCGGAGAAGGGCTCGTAAGAGGCGCCGGCGAGATCCGGCGTGTTGGCGATCTTCATGCTCGTGACGTCAGCGGGGGTGGCGGCGAGCTGGAGCGTGACGTTGACCAGGTCGGTGTACTCGGCACCGTTATTGATCTGGATCCAGCCGCGGTTCGGGACGGGATCGGCCTTGGGGGTTCCACTGAAGATCGGACTCGGCGCGCTCAGGACGTTCGAGAGCCCGACCCCCTGGACCCGGTAGTAGTAGGTGACGCCGTTCGCAAGTCCGAGGTCGGTGTAGAAGGCCGTGCCGTCCGGCACGAACTCGTCCGCGATCGTGAAGCCGCCGTTCGGCGACAGGCTCCGCCACAAACGGATCATCTGATAGCTCGAGTGCGAGGGGTACCGGATCAGGTTCTGGCCGGGTGCGAGTGGGTAGGGCTCGTAGTGATCGGGGACGTAGTCGATCACCTGGGGGTCGCGGGGGCGCGGAATCATGTCGTCCGCCGGATCGAACGGGTTGGCGCCGCGGGCGACCTCGGAGCCGTCGCTCTCGCCGCCCCGGTCGGTGTCCGGGTGGCACGGCGACGTGCCGATCTCCCATTCGTCTTGGTGGAGCAAGGTGTCGAGGTCCGGGTCGAGTCCTTCGTCGGGCGTCAACGTGTCGCGGCAGCCGTGCAGGTCCTCGTAGGCGTCGGGGGAGTTGTCGCCGTCGGTGTCGGCGGGCGGGTCGAGGATCTCGAACACGTGGAACGAGCCCTTCTTGATACGGCGGTATGTGTCCCCGTCCCACTGGCCCGATGCCTCGACGCGGACCGGGTAGCTGCCGACGACGGGCGGATTCGTTCCGTCGGGAAGCCCGGTCGGGCTCGGCCTGGTCGTGCGAGTGTACAGGTTGCCGTAGAAGCCGTCGCCGGGGTTGCCGTCCTCGTGCAGTCCGTCATCGAAGAGCGGCAGGGCGAGAACCGTCCCGTCGGGATGGAGGATCTCCGCCGTGACGGTAGCTCCGTCGACCGGTCCGCGATCGTCGTGCAGGGAGAGCAGAATCGGCATCGGCACGCCCCACTGGAACGTCCCGCCCTGGGAGAGGACCGTGCCGTCGAGCTTGGCTCCCAGGTAGAGGTCTGCGTCGACCGCGCGCGCCCCCCGACCCATCAGGATCCCGATGTACTCCGGCGTGCCCGCGACTCCGTCGAACTGCACCGTGTAGAGACCGGACGCGAGGAACGGCTTGTGGAACACGACGTGGGTGTCGTCCGTCAGGATCGACACCCCGTCGACACCATCCTGGAGCGTCGCGCCGAACGGGTCCTGGATGGTGACGCCGAGAGTGTCCGCGGGATCCTCCCAGTTGAAGACGAAGCGGCCGTCCTCGACGCCGGACTCGAGCAGGTCGATCATCTCGACGACCATTCCGCCGCTCGCGACGGAGCCGCCGACCTCCCACAAGCGCTGCTGGTCGTCTGCGAATTCGAACAGCACCGCGTAGGCGTCCGCGAGGCGGTTGGCCAGGGCTGCGCTCGGGCCGATCGGCGGCGGACCGGACCCGGTTCCCCTCCCGCCTGGATTCTCCTCCCCTACTTCGACGTAGATGTACTGGCCCTGGGTGTCCGTCGCGATCATCTGCAGCAGCGCCTGGTCGCTGTAGGGTCCGAGGGCAATGGTGTTGATCTTGATCCCCGCCGCCGGGTAGTTGCCCTTGATGTCGCGATAGAAGGCGTCCTCGTTTTCCATGCCGTCGCTCAGCAAGGTGATCCAGTGCTCGGCGTTCGGCCGGCCGTTCGCGGCCAGCTGCAGACGTGCGCGTTCGAGCCCGTCGCCGATCGACGTACGCACCCCGGATGTCGTGCTCATGTTCTGGATCTCTGTCTCCATGTCGGCGCGGACTACCGGAACCGAGCCGAGCGGCACCGGCGCGTCGGAGTCGTCGTCGGGCTCCGCGTTGTTGCCAAAGAACTTGACGAGGCCGACCTGGTCGTCGTTACCGAGCACGTCGACGAACATCTGGGCCGCGATCTTGGCGGCGTCGAGCTTGGGGGCGCCGTCGGGGGCGAGCATGCTGCCGGACTCGTCGATCGTCACGACCTGGTCGAGCACCTGGTCCATGTAGATCACGGCGTCGGTCTCCATGTCGGAGGCAGCGGTTCCCAACTCGACCCACAGGTCATTCGTGACGTTGACGGACCCGAGGGGTGCGCGGGCCGTGAGCCAGATCTCGCCCTGAACCCAGGTGCCCGAGACATCCGTAGCTTCGTTGCCGGGCGACGGCGAGCCGACGTAGATCCTAAAGTCGCTGGGATCGAGCCCGTCGATCGTGGGCGTTCCCAGCACGCTCGGCCCGGTCACCGAGAGACGGACCAGGAAGAAGTCGGGATCGTCTTGATCGCCGACGTAGGCCGGCCACGCTGTCGTCGGCCCTTTGATGTCGATCGTCGGCGGGCCGCATCCGAACCCGACCGAGAAGAGCGTCGGGTCCTCGAGTCCAACGACGGCGGCGACGAGCTTCGTGTAAGGCGTCTCTTCGGACTGCAGGAACGCGCGGGTGAACTTGAGGCCGGTCCGAGCCTTGACGAACTTCTTGACGACGTCGCCCTCGAGCACGATGAGACCATAGTTGAGTGGCTGGCCGGTCGACTGTGCCGCAGATTGCGCGATGAAGCCGAGGAGCCCCTGGCACTCCGGAAGGATCTCTACCTCGAAGTACTTTGTGGCCCATGCGTCTGAGAGATGGACTGAGAAAGGGATGCTGTCCGGAGGTACAGTGCTCGTCACGATCCGAACCGGGCTGGGGTACGAGATCCCCGCACCGTCGTTCTCGTCCACGTAGCGGTACTTCGCTGGATCACCGAACTCAGTCATGTCGAATTCCTTGACCATGTTCGTGATCGCAAAGTCGTGGAAGATGTCGACGAGTTCCCGGTTCGATCCAAGTTGCTGGATGGTCTGTTGCACGGTGCTCAGGGAGTCGGGGCTCGACGAGTTCATCTTGGCGTTTTCGTAGAAGATCCGGATGAAGTCGACCCCGTAGGTCGGCTCGATCTGCAGCGTCCCGAACTGCTCCATCAGGTAGTTCCACCAGAGCGCCGTGTTGTACGACTGCATCCAGAGGTTTGCGCCGACGCGATCTGGATCCTCGAGGTAGAGCTCCGTCGACCAGACGTAGTTGGAGTTCGACCGCTCGTCGAGGCTCGTGTAAATCTTGTCCTGCATCATGCGGGCGTGACCCTCGATGATCACGTCCCCCCAGCCGCCCGCGATCGAGTACTCGCGCTGGACCTTGTGGTAGAGCTCGTGGCCCATCATGCGCGTGATCGTGAGATCGGGCGCCCCGATGTAGCGATCGGCCGGGACCAGGATGCGCTGGGGATTTCCGACGGACATGCCGTTGTCGCAGCCGTCGCCGTGGGCATCGCAGTAGTAGATCTCGACGCGTCGCTCCTCCCCGCTCCAGAGCCCCTCCTGGAAACCCAGATCGAGGAACCCGGCGTGGTGGCCGTTGGGGGCCCCCGTCGCGAACGCGCCGGTGAAGTCGAGTGCGGACGAGATGACGAAGCCGCGCACGAGCGGGAAGTAGTTGAGGTCGTCGGTTCCCTCTACGCCGGGCGGCATGTACGGATTCGCGATCGTCATGTAGACCGTGTAGCCCTGGGGCGTCGTGATCAAGGGGGTCAGCGCATGATCGGCGAGTGCAGGGGGTCCGATCAGGCACGCCAGCATCGCCGTCACCGAGCAGCAGAGAGTTCGCAGTCTCATCTACGCCACTACCTCACTGAGCCCATCTTACGTGATAAGCGGCGCGGACAGGAAATTCAAAGCCCCTTTTTGCGTCCCATGACCGAAATTATGTCAAGTAGAAGCTGGATCGAGAGCGGATTTGGGCCCGTAGGCGGCAGGCCTACACCGCCTACGGGCCCCAATCCGCTCTCGAGTTTCCCTGCGACTCGACACGATGAATCTTCTCGGACGTAGGACGAGGCGTTGAATTTCCTGTCCGCCACTGCTCTCGTTGCCAGCTGATACCGCGCTCGCATTTTCGAGCGCGGGCACGTGTCCGTCGCCGTAACAAGCCCCGCCACTCTTCCACGGAACCTGCACGCGCGAACTCCGCTATCATGCGGCGCCATGGGCGAGAACAAGTGGTTCTGGATCCTCATCGCTCTGCCATGCGGCCTCTTTGCCTGTGGGGAGCACGACGATGCTTCAGTCGCAACAACCACGCGACCGAGTGCACTGCTCATCACCATCGACACCCTACGTGCCGATCACGTCGGTGTGTACGGATACCCAGAACGTTCCACGCCCGTGATCGATGCATTGGCGGCACGCGGTGTTGTCTTCGAGCGTGCGATCGCGGCGAGCAGTCGCACGGCCCCATCCCACGCGTCCATCCTGACCTCCCGCTTCGTGCGCGGCCACTCCATCGGCCACAGGAACGGCTCCACCCAGCTTCGCGACGAACCAACACTGGCAGAGCAGCTCCAGCGCGAGGGCTACAGGACTGCCGCTTTCGTGAGCAACACGATGCTCGCGCGCCGGCTGGGGCTCGACCGCGGCTTCGAGGTCTTCGACAACGAACTGCCACATCGCGAGCACAACCGCCTGGTCTTCGAACGACACGCTTCAGAGACCGAACGGCGCGCAAGCGACTGGCTACGCACGGCACAAACACCCTGGCTGCTCTGGGTCCAGTTCAACGATCCGCATGGCCCCTATGAGCCGCCCGTGGACGCGGAGGAAGAGTTCACCGGTGCCGCTGTAAATGGTGTTCCGCCGGGAGACAGCCCCCTCCCCGTGCTCCAGAGTCAGCGCGGCTGGAATGGCATCCCAGCCTATCAGCAAATGGGTTCGAGTCGCCGACCCAGTGAGTATCGCAGCTTCTACGCCAGCGAGATCCGACGCGTCGACCGTGCCCTGGCGACTCTTCTGGAAGCTGCAGAAGACTCGGCCGGCGACGATCTCGTGATTCTCCTCACCGCCGACCACGGGGAGAGCCTGGGGGAACAGGGCTTCTATTTCGGTCACGGTCATGCGACGACGCCCGAACTGGTTCACGTACCCTTCGTGCTCGTGGCTCCGAAACTCGTGCCGGGACGCTTCCGCGGGGTGGTCCATCATGTAGATGTCGCACCCACGCTGCTCGACCTGCTCGGGTCGCCCGCCCTGCCCGGCAGCGCCGGCGTTTCGCTGGCACCCATCTGGCGGAGCCAGGGCAGATTGCCTGATCGGGTGGTCTTCGCGGACGTCGGCACCGAAGTAACAGCCTATCGAGGCGAGGTTTTCGAGAGGCTCCGGCTCACAGGGGACCTTGGCGACACGCCCGAGGGCAGTCGCCGGGTCTTCGCATGGCGGGACGCTAGCTGGGAAGCGGGATCTCGAGATCGGGTCTTGACAGAAGCGCTCGATCGCTACGCCGCAAAGCAAGCAAACCTTGCCTTTGCCCAGCTGCCCGACAGCGAAGAACGCCAGAAACTCGAGGCGCTCGGCTACATCGAGCCGTCGGGCGCCGCGGTTCTCGATGTAGAGTAAACAGGCGCGTGCTCGATCCGATCTGGCCGTTGCGCTGGAACCGGCTGCCGGTCGCTCGACGCCCGAACCCTGCGATTCGACGCCGTGTCGCTCCACGACTTGACCCATCTGGCAGACGAGCCGCGCTTCACCAGTGAACTCTCGTGGGAGAACTGCGCTGTGCCTTCACAACTGGCATTCGAGTAATCGACATCCGCCGATACGACTCTCCTACACGCGAGCATCCAGTCGCCCACTCGCAGCTGGCCTTTGGGCAAGCTACCCCCGGACTTGGACCGAGGCCGCCTAACCGTCGATCCCCTGAGCGAACAACCCCGGGAGCTGCTCATCCCCGGTTCGGACCAGCGCGTCCACCCAGCGGTGGAAACGCTGACCGCCACCTTCGTTTCGCCCGAACAAGACCTCGGACTTGGCACCCGTCCTCAGTGCCTTCTGGATGCGATTGCCGGTAAAGTAATCCTCGTCGCGAACTACTTGCTCCAGGAACTTCATCATTTCGGCGTTGGCCGTTCGCCCTTCCTCGTCTGGATCGAGGGTCGCCAGAAAGTTCTGGATCGTGATCGACTCGTCCACGCTGGGCCCCGGAAAGAGCTGAGAGACCATGAAGAGCTTCCCACCCGCATCGAAATCCGCGATCGAGACTTGCGGGAAAATCGTCCAGACTCCCGCGATCAAATCAGCGGATTCCCACTCTTCCTCTGGTTTGCCCTCGAGTTTGAGGTAGCCGGGGTTGGGCGTGCTCACCCGCTGGTGGGGCCCCCAGGCGTCGTAGAGGACTGCGCTCGCGGGTAGGAAATCAAAGCCCCTTCTTGGGTCCGATAAGCGACCTTATGTCAAGTAGAGGCTGGGTGGGAAGCGGACTGGGACCCGTAGGCGAAGATTGCCACTCTCAGATACACAGAACCAGGGCGCACCATGCGCCCTGGCGCGGGATCAAACCCGCTACGCGAAAAACGTGAAGTACAGCATCACCGCGGTGAACAGTAGGGACACCACCGTCATGGCCGTTTGAATTGTCTCGGTTTTTTGGATGCGGGCGAACCACCCGCTGGCCAGCAAGACCGGTAAGGTCACCGCGGTAGCCGCCATGTTCAGCACAAACCCAACCAGTCGATTG
>JAYZBT010000194.1:0-8452 GCA_036338615.1 Gemmatimonadota bacterium | reverse complement strand
CGGAAGATCGTCGTGGTGCGGCAGACCTGCCCCGAGGCGCGGTCCTGGAACGTAATGTAGCCCCGCCAAACCGACCCCTCACGAAACGACTTGAGCTGGGCCCACCACGGTGCGCCCGCGTCTCGCATCGACCGCACCTCCACCGCCGACGGGGCGGCAGCGGTGGGGGCCTCAGCCGACTCGTTCCGATCGCGCAGATGAGCGTCCGGGTTCGTGCGCAGGTCCCGGTGCCAGACCTCGAACGGCGGCAAGGGAATCAGGGTCTCTGCGAAAAGGATGAGTGTCTCGAGAGGATCCGCCCTCCAAATTCTCGAACCCCGCCATCGGCGCCTTCCTGTACATCGGACAGATCGCCTCCCGGGGCGTCATGCGCACGAGCCTCGTCGCGTGGAGTCTTCGATACGCCTGAGACCGCATCCTGAGCTCCTCGCGATGAGGGCCCGGGGACTGCGAGAGATCTCCCGCAGAGATTGCGTCGGCCGTGACCACTGCGGAGGTTAGTATCTCGGACCGCGCACTCAGTGGACTACGCGCGAGCCGGTCGCCGACCGGGTCAGCGTGACGGCCTCGACCATCGACTCCTGAACGTGAAGACCGCCGAGCGTCTCGCGTTCGCCGAAAGTGTCCAAGACGTGCTCGACGGAACTGAGGCGGGTCGGCTCGAAGCGAGCCATCATTGAGACCAGACCCCGCCGTAGCGCCGCAAGACTCGAGCGGGCATCTCCGAACGTGGTCGGCAGCGGCAGCCGCACGTGGTACTCGATCGTGTCGGTCTCCCACACGGGGTCGAAACGGCGCAGTTCGGCGCTCGGGAACGCTTCGGAGAGTGCGTGCTCCAGAGGACCGTCCGGCTGGCTGAAGGCGGTCTTGAAGACGAGCGCACAAGCGTCGTAGTCCAGGTGCGCTCGCGTAAGTCGCCCGGGACCGAGGATGAACCGAATGGAGGTGCCCTCGTGCAGGTCGAGGTCGCGACATATGTCCCGGTACCCGATGCGCAGGAACGTGGGGCGCGTAAGCGGCCCGAAACCGACGCGTTCCAGAATCCGGAGTCCCAGCTTGAGCGAATACTGGCGGAGGGGTTCTTCATCACGCGTGGTGGCGGTCGCGGTGATCAGGCTCGCCACATGGTCCAGCGTCGGCTCATAGACCCAGTCGAGCACGACCAACTCAGTACTGAGATCGAGCACCTTCACGCGGCCGCTTCCGAGGTCGATTACCTCAGAAGAAGCTGCGTATCGCCCCTCTACGACGAGTGCGAGGCCGATGTCCTCGATGCGACCGCCCGGGGCGTCCATTTCATGCACGTCCCGGTACTGGACCACCGCGCGCGTGAGCGGAAGCTCACAGATTCCTGGGACATCCCCCATCGCCTCTGGACGGGCGAAAGTCAGCGTGTTCGGATCCATAGCCTGGTCTCGTTCTCGACTGCCCAGAAGGCAGCCGCGTGGGTTTTTGGGAAAAGAAACCCGGCCCAAGGCCGGGTTCTGCGGGCTCGTCTCGCCGAAAACCTCAATGCGCGCAATGCTTTCGAAGGACCCTCGTACAGCGATCCGCTCTAACGATAACAATCTGTTTACGACCGCCGCAAGGAAAAACTCACGGCCGTCTTCAGCGCGTCACCGATCATGGCTTGCTCAGTCCTGTCGCCCCGATCATCTTGCGACGGCCACATGAAATCAGAGACCCATCATCCGCGACGCAGCAACGAACCCGCCCACCCCTCAATGACGACACTGAGCGAGCGTAGACGGTCGGTCGCGTTCATCGAGAAGGATGGTGAATCGTGGGCGTGCTTCCTCGTCACCTTCGTGGAGGACGGGGGCCTGTGGCACGGTTACTTCTCGTTCCGACCGGGCCACGGGGAGGATGAAGTCCGAACCGCCGATATCTTCATCGAGGACTCGGAAGCGGAGATCCACGACAAAGCCCGGGGGTTGGGTCGTCCTCTCTTGAGCGGCCTACTGGATTCCGCCCTACACAGAAGTCTGCGAAGCGGGAACGGGACACCAGCACTGAAGGGGCGCTTTCGGACCCTGCTCAAGCAGAATGCTCAAGAGATCGCCGGAGACTGGGCTGACGTCGATACGAACCCTCCAACACGAGGGGAACTCGAAGAACTGCGCTCGCTCTATACGTCTTACCGTTTGGACCAGGTTTCTCACCTCATCTGCTTGGTCGAACCGTCGGACTTCGAGCACGCCGTCGATCGTATTCTCGAGGGCGAGAGTATCGACTTCCGCAGCAAGGATCGGGTTCAGTTCGCGATGATGGTCGTAGATCATATCGAGGGGCTGCTGCCGCTACCCGACTTCGAGACCTGGACCCAGGACTTTCTGGCACACCCCGAGTCCTACCGGCTCTACACACACGTTTTGCACCGCGAGGGCCGACTTCCATAGGGAACCGCCCCTCTTCGGCGGCCGTTGTGTGACTCGACCCCCACATTTAGCTTTCTGAGCTTTGTTCTATTCAGGATCTACCTAAGGAGCGTGATCGTCTTGGAAGTAGTCGTCCAGGATAACGAGAGCCTCGACCGCGCACTGCGGCGCTTCAAGCGCAAAGTGCAGCGTTCTGGTCTCTACTCCGAACTGCGCAAGCGTCGGTACTATGAAAAGCCCAGCGCTCAGCGTAAACGGAAGCGTGAAGCGGCGATTCGCCGCGAGCGCAGGCGGCAGCGTCGAAACAAGCGCTAGCGTCAGCCGACCACACGGTCGAGGCGGTCCTCCCACTGGCGGGAGGGCCGTTTTTTTGTTCTACAGGCGAGCAGACCCCCGAGCAGGCTAGGCTACCCGCCGCTCGAAGAGGTCCAGCCCCTTCCAGCGCTGGAGGGTCATCCGCGTGAGACGGGTCCACGCGAAGCTGATCAGCAGACGATTCCACCCCCGAACAGTACGCACCTCGGTAGGGGTGAGCCCCGTCAGTGCGACCATAGTGCGGCACAGATTGCCGTCCGATGTGAAGCCGAGCCGGTGGGCCGCGTGAGAGATCGTGACCTCACGGTCCGCCAATAGATACGCCACACCCATCATCCTGAACCATCGTAGATAGGTGTACGGCGACTCCAAGCCACGCCTCCGAAATCTCGCTTTCAATGCCCCTCGGCTCATGCCACATGCGGCGGCCATCGCGTGCAGATCCGTGTAGTGCGTCGGGAACTCGAGAACGCGCCTCCCGAAGGCACGAAGCGGATCCGGCAGCGGGGCACCCGCCGCCCTGCTGAGGTCCGCCAACGTTCTGTCCACCCAGGAGGCGCCCTGACTCTGTGTGTCGATGGCGATACGCAGCCTATTTGCGACATACTCCAGTCGACCGGGCGGAAACTCCTCGGCAGCATGGTCCTGTTCCCAGCTCTTTAACCTGGGACCGTCGAGCGTGAAAACCGGGATCTCAGGACGTACTCCGACGAGCGATCCTCCGCTCGACGGCGAACGGATGACAACGCGGGGAAAACCCCATTCGACGGCCTCGTCGGCCAACGACGGCGTGAGCACCACTTCCTCTTCAGGATGTGCCGCACGCGAGACGACAGCCCTGAGATATGGATCCGAGATGTACGCCACGATCATGCGCGGTTCCTCCGGACGCATCGACACCGGCACCACAACACAGGCCCGACTCCTAATAGTGGGACCAACCCGGTCGGCGGCGCCAGCACTTCTCCCATCAACCTCAGAGCCACGTCCTACAACGGGAGCGCCCGTGGCTTCTCTCCGGACCAATCGTAGAAGCCCATTCCGGTCTTGCGACCGAAGCGGCCCATCGCCACGATCCGCTTGAGCAGCGGCGGTGGAGCGTACCGTTCTTCGCGGTACTCGTCATACATGATCTCGCCGATCTTGCACAGCGTATCGAGGCCCACGAAGTCGCAGAGGACGAACGGTCCCATCGGGTAGCCGCACGCCAGCACCATGGCTTTGTCGATGTCCTCTACGCCCGCGACGCCGCGCTCGAGCTGCCGAATCGCGTCGAGCATGTAGGGGACCAACAGCAGGTTCACGATGAAGCCCGAGTTATCCTTCGCCGCGACCGGCGCCTTCCCCAGCGCCTTCGCAAAGGCGAAGGCACGGTCGAAGGTCTGCTCGCTGGTGGCGATCGTGCGAACGACCTCGACGAGCTTCATGACAGGGACCGGATTGAAGAAGTGCATGCCCACGAAGCGGTCGGCACGGGACGTCGCAGCCGCCATGTCCGTGATGGTTAACGAGCTCGTATTCGACGCGAAGATCGTGCTCTCACCGCAGAGGGCGTCGAGCTCACCGAAGAGCGCGTTCTTCGCCTCCAATTCCTCTACGATGGCCTCGATCACGATGTCGCAACCCGCGAGATCGGGGACCTCGGTCGTGAAACTCAGGCGCGCCATGGCGGCATCGCGATCCTCTTGGGTGAGCTTCTCCTTCTCGACCGCTCGATCCATCGACTTCCGGATGCGGGCCTCTCCCTTCGTGAGCAGCTCTTCGTTCACTTCTCGCACGACCACATCGAAACCACTCTTCGCGGCGACCTCCGCGATTCCGCCACCCATGAGCCCACAGCCTACGACACCGACCTTCTTGATATCCAATGTTGTCTCCGGTTTCACTGATGGGACGCCCGACTGGGTGTCCTCTTTATGATGATCCTCTGTCCGACTTCATCAGATCCCGGGCCACGCCGTGGAAATGACGCTTGACCCAGCGTCGCCAGGACGCCGGGGGCGGCTCGAGCGACTCTCCGCGTTCCAAGATATCCAGCACACTCTCGATCTCGATTAGCACCTCCACCAACTTCTTCTTGTGTGAGACACCTGTGAGGTACGCAGTACCACCCGTGACCGCCCCACCGACCAAGACCCCGAGCCCTACCGCGAGCCCGACCGGCATGAGCGTCGAGAGCGCCCAGCCCGCGAGACCGCCGGAGCTCACACCCCCGATGCCTCCGAACACCGCGGCGCTCGCAACGCTGTCGCCTCGTGTTCCAGGATCGACGATCAGTTCGACGCGTGTCCTACCCTCCTCCAATTGCTGCAGGTGAATCTCGACGGATTTCGCTGAAGCGATATAGTACTTCCGCGTCTGGAAGCTCGCCCGGCGGGCAATTTGCGACGCCCAATCGACCGCCGGGCGATACAGCAGGAGTTCGTTTCCTCTGCGTACGGACTGGAGCAGCTGCGTCCCCACCAGGAACTCGTCCAGGCGCTCCGATAACTGGGACTTGTTTCCGGGTACGACACGGGCTGCCCGTATGAACTGCGACCCGAACCACCGGACCAACGGTCCCGCGTGGGCCAAGTCCGACCGAACCTCCTCCAACGCCCGTCGCACGTGCGTACTATCGAGGCCGACTTCCCCAGCGATTCGAAAGAGCTCGATCTCCGAAAGCTCAGCGTCCCTGTCGGACGTGTCAGACGACGCGAGTTCGGCCGCCCGCCCGATGACCGCTTCGAACTCCCGTCGGGTGAGCCCCTTACCGGTACGCTCCTTCATACTCTCGGCGGCTGCGCGGCTAGTGTGCCGTGCGAGACACTAAAGGGCCTCGACGATGACCGCGCCGCCCTGACCTCCGCCAATGCACGCAGAACCGAGACCGAATCTCCCGCCGCGACGGCGCAGTTCATGCATGAGATGGATCGTGATCCGCGCCCCAGAGGCGGCCAGCGGATGCGTGATCGCGATGGCACCTCCGTTCACGTTCGTCTTTTCCGGATTCAGGCCGAGCTCCTTCTCGACGGACTTGCACTGGGGAGCGAACGCCTCGTTCACCTCGAAGAGGTCCATGTCCTCCAGGGACATCCCCGCCTTTTCCAACGCCAACCGGGCCGCGGGCGCGGGTCCGATCCCCATCACCTTGGGCTCGACCCCCACGAAGCCCCACGAGACGATCCTACCCAGCGGCTGAATTCCGTTGGCCTCCGCCCATTCTGCGCTTGCCAGAACAGCGCTCGCGCCCCCGTCACCGATGCCACTCGCGTTCCCCGCGGTGACCAGCCCATCCTTCTTGAAGTACGGCCGCAGACCGCCCAGTGCCTCCACCGTCGTGTCGGGCCGGATATGCTCATCGGCGGCGTATACGACCTCGCCCTTTCGCGTCTTGATCGTGACGGGAGCGATCTCGGCGTCGAAATACCCTGCGTCCCAGGCGGCCTTGGCCCGGCGCTGAGACTCGACCGCCACGCGGTCGACCTCCTCCCGGGAAACGTCATAGCGGTCGGCCAACTCTTCTGCGGTCTGCGCCATGGTAAGGTCACAGTGCGTGTCGGTGAGGGACTCCCAGAGGAGGTCCTCGAACTGCCTTCCGGCCGGACCGAGCCGAAGGTTGCCGAAGCGCGCTCCCCGCACCACGTGGGGCGCCTGGCTCATCGACTCGGTGCCGCCGGTGAGGCAGACCGCCGCCTCACCGAGGATGATCTCCTTGGCACCCTGGACGATGGCTTCGAAGCCCGACCCGCACAGCCGGTTTACGGTCAAAGCGCCCTTCTCCAGCGGGATACCCGCGCGCAGCGCAACATGGCGAGCGAGGTAGATCGCGTCGGCAGAAGTCTGCAACGCATTGCCGAAAAAAGTGTGGTCGACCTGATCCGGGGAAATGCCGGCCGCCTCGATGGCGGCGGCGCTGGAGATCACGCCGAGATCGGTTGCCGTGAAGTCCTTCAGTGATCCGCCGAAGGCTCCAAAACCGGTCCGCTTGCCGGAGAGTACGACGACATCGCGAGTGTGGCCTTGGGTTGCCATGGAGCCTCAATTCTAGAAGGGGTCGGGTCAGTGGTTAGTGGACCACAGGCTACCCCTCGGGACGCCGCCGGTTCACCCCGTCACGCACCCTCCGCCGCCACCGGAAAGACGTCGCCCGCCATCACTTCGCGAATCAACCAAATGTGGCGGCGGTTGTGCGCGAGCAACACCGAAAAACCCGTGCCGAGCGACAGGCGAAGGACCCTCGCAAACGGTGAAGAGAAGCGTGCTCTTCCCAGGTCGACTCCACGCCCATCCCCCATCAGCCGATCCAATTCGCCTTGAACATGCTCGAAGCGGGGACCGACCTCGGAGCCGTCCAGTCCGGGGTCCGGCACCATCGCTTTCCCCGTGACCCAGCGCCGTTTGGGCGGTGGCTCCATGGATCTCGTGAACCAGCGTCCAAACCACCCATGCTTGTATGGACCCTTGGAGAGGCGCCCACGCTCGCGAGCCTTCGCGATACACGCATCGATCGCCTGGGTGTAGGATTCATTCACCAAACACATGTGCGCCACGTGCCCGAGCACTGACCACTTCTGCTCGCTGGGGCGCCAATGGGCCTGTCCAGTCGAAAGAGAAGCAAGGATCTGTGCGACTTCGGCACGCTGCCGCTCGGACTCCCCGATCATCGTCGCGAGGTCCGAAGCGTGCCCGGGGATCATGACGCCAGCACGACTAGCTGAACATTTCCGACGGCGGTTCGTCTAGATACTGCTTGAACGCAGACTTGTTGTTGCACTTCATGTACGCCTCTTCCGCAGTGATCACCCCCGACATCAGGTACTCGTGAATGTGCTGATCCAGGAGTTGCATGCCGTCCTTCTTACCGGTTTGGATCATGGACGGGATCTGGTGGATCTTGTTTTCGCGGATGAGGTTCGAGACGGCGTTCGTGGCCACCATGATCTCAAGGGCCGCGCGCCGACCCTTGCCGTCCTTGGTCTTCAACAGCACCTGAGCGATCACGCCCTTCAGCGATTCCGCCAGCATCGCACGGATCTGGTCCTGCTGCCCCGCAGGAAATACGTCGATGATGCGGTCGACGGTCTTCGGCGCAGACGACGTGTGCAGCGTTCCGAAGACCAGCTGACCGGTCTCGGCGGCTGTGATACCCAGCTCGATCGTCTCTTGGTCACGCATCTCACCGATGAGGATCACGTCGGGGTCTTGATGGGCGACTCGACTATCACGGTGAGCGTGTCGCCGGTCCTCATGATGGGAAGCGTCAGGTGGGCCAACGCCCACTCGGGCGATACCAGCGCCGCCGCCTCTGGGTCGATCGCCTCCGCGTCCGGGAAGACGTAGGGGAGGTCGAACTGGGACGCGAGTCCCCACTCGAGCTCTTCCGCCGACACAATGCCACATCCCACGAGCGCCCCACCAAAGTAGCCCCCGTTGTCCCTCTGGTACGCGAGGGCTGTGCTCACATCCTCCTCGGAGATCCTGCCGAGGCTCATGAGGATCTGACCGAGGGTGCGTCTTTCCGCCATATCGGATTCCGCCTTTCTGGTTCGCTTCTATGTGCTCGCGGCGCGGGCCCCTGCGATCTGCTCCATAATCCACTTGCCGACCTCCGCAGTGGAGAGTTGGCCACCCAGGTCGGGCGTAGTTCTCCCGTGCTCGATCGAGGCGGCAACCGCAGCTTCGACCCGCGCTGCCAATTCGCCACGACCAAAGTGGTCGAGCATTAGCGAAACGCAACGGATCGCCCCGATCGGGTTCGCCGTACCCCTGCCCGCAAT
>JAYZBT010000193.1:0-9479 GCA_036338615.1 Gemmatimonadota bacterium | reverse complement strand
GGGTTCCGGGTTGCTCGGAGGCCCGAGCTCGCACCACGTCAGCGCCACGTTCGCCCGCACGCTCACGGCGTCCCAGCGTATCGAGTTGCTCGATGTGATCCGCGGAGTCCTCAGTCATGAGGGGGCGCTGAACGACGTGATGGGCTCCATCGAGTGGAGGACCGTCGGTCTCATGAGCCAAACGACGGTGACGATCACTCCGGACGAGGACAGCGTCTCGGTGCGAGTCTTCAATGATCGGGGGGGCTTGGCCGTGCTCACCTGGACCGCACCAGTCTTGGTCGGGCTGGTTACGGCGTTCGCTACCCTCAATGCGATCAATCCCACCGCAGGCGGGGGGGTATGGCTGTTCATGCTGGCGGGCGGAGTCGTGGTCGGAGCAGGAGTCGCTCGTCCGATCTGGTCCGCCACTACTCGATCCGCCCGGGCGCGGACCGAACGACTTCGTGAAGCGATCGCCCTTTATCTGAACGGATGAGGACCATCCGAGCGAGCAGATCTTCGGACCGCGAGGAGTTGGTTCGGATGCTGACAGCCCTTTGGCCGGACTACGAGGAGGCTGAGGTCGACGACCTCCTCCGGGTACCGATCTCCGCGGGCATCCTTCTGGTTGGGGAGCGCGAAGGCGGCGGTCTGTGCGCGTTCGCCCAGGTCGGGCTGCGCAGCTACGCGGACGGGTGCGTCACGTCACCCGTCGCCTACCTCGAAGGCATATGGACCGACGCGGACGTGCGCCGGAGCGGCCTGGCTTCCGAACTGGTCCGGGAGGCAGACGCTTGGGCCCGATCCCGTGGGCTGACGGAGTTCGCCTCGGACTGCGAGCTGGAAAACCATGAGAGCGAGGCGTTCCATCTCGCCGTCGGCTTCCAGGAAGAGGTGCGGGCCATCGTTTTCAGGCGTGACGTGTCCCCCGAGTAGATACCGAGGCTGAAGCGTAGAGACCCCTAGCGACCGGGGCTGTTGCCTCGGCCGGGGCCGCCTCGTCCTCCTCGCCCCCGCCCGTTCATCGGTGATCGCCGCATGGCACTGATCTGCTGAACGAGCTCCTTGAAGCGTTCGTCCCCGCGAAGATCGTCCCAAACCGGATCCCACCGGAGGGTCAGCAAGCCGCGCTCGCCGTGCTGCAGCGCCATTATGAGGTGTTCGAGGGCTCCGTCCAGGTCTCCCGCTCCGGCGTTGGCGGAAGCCAACTCCGTATGCATGTCACGCCCATCGCGCTGATTCGTCTCCAGGCGATCGAGTGCCCAAAGCCAGTATCCTTGAATGCCGTCCTCATGCACCGCCTCCCGGAGAGCGTCGACCGCCTGCTCGTCGGGTGCTCCGTTCGCGCCGGAGTGTTGCCATCTGGTAATCACGTCGACCGCGGCGGACAAGTCTCCCTCGGACAGCTCGGCTCTCGAGAGCATCTCCCAGGCCGGGGAGAAGTTCGGTGAAGCGACCACCACGTTCTCCAGCACGCCCCGGGCCTCCGAGAAACGACCCGAGCCCATGAGCTGACGGGCGGCGAGCGCCTGCTGTTGTCCGTCGCTACCGCCGACTCGCATGGAGCGACGTCGCACCTGCTCGTCGATCCGTTGACCCAGCGCTGTTCCCGCCGAAACCCAAGCGTCCTCTAAGTCCGAGAGGTCGATTCGCATCGAGTCCGCCGTTCCCGGTATCATGACCACGCGCACCGAGGTCGCCCCTTCCGGGGCCGAGGCCGAGACCGACGGTGGCGTGCTTGGCGCGGGGATCACGAGAGGGACTGAGCGTTCGATGTACGAGTAGACCTCCCTCGCCTCCACCGACTGCCCGTCCATCGCGAGCGCTTCGGCTGCCTCGGTCCGCGCCAGCTCGAGCTCGGCCGCGTCCATCTCGCCGTCCTCCAGGCCCCGCAGGAAGCGGGCACCGGCGAGGCCGGCCATCGCCGGCGCGAAGTCCGGGTCGTTCTCCAACGCATCCGAGAAATACTCGAAGGCCGTTCGGTACCCTTCGGGAGTCCCACGGTCGTACTCGAACTTGCCCATCAGGTAGAGATCTTGGGCGGCCGGACTGACGTTCATCACCGTACGATCGAACAGGTCCTCTTCGTGGTCGCTGTCGATCTCCCGGGCCACTTCGTGGGCGATCTCGGTCTGGAGGGCGAGTGCGTTTCCGACTTCCCGGTCGAACTGGAGCGTCTGGATGTGCGAATCACTGGCTGCGTGGATGATCTGGAGCGTGATTCGTACCTGATCGCCGGAGCGGTTTACGGAACCCTCGATGAGCGCGTCCACGCCCAACTCCCGTCCGATCTGCGGCGCCGATTTTCTGGTGTCGGAATACTGCATCACCGAGGTCCGCGATACGACCCGAAGTTCCTCGAGCGGACTCAGCTTGGCGATGAGCTCCTCGTGCATGCCCGCCACGAAGTATTGGAAGCTCCGGTCGGACGAGAAGTCTTCGAGCGGAAGCACCGCGATCGAGCGAATCGGCGCCGTCGGGTCGTACTCGGCGAGCGGTTCCTGAAAGGCGGGTCCCGTGTCTGCGAGACTGGCGGCGGGCTCGGGAGGGGCGAAAACTCCCACCGCGGCCAGCCAAACCCCGAGTCCGCTCACGACGCTCACCGTCACGACCAGGAGCGCGAGTCTGGGGGCCACGTTGTCCGTAGCGCCTTCGGTTCGGACGATCCCATCCCTGGTGATGTCGTAGATCCAAGCCACGACCGCTGCCGGTGGGAAGCCCAGCGCGAGAACGATCACCAGGATGCGTAGCGCGTTTTCGCCCAGGCCGAACGCGGGGAAGACGGGGTCCGCCAACTGTAGAATCACGAAAGCCGCTGCTGCATATCCGAGGGCGAAGCGCACCACGTGGCGGCGGCGCATCTCGGATACGAATCGGCTCAAGGCTGACGGTTGTCGTTCGCTCATCACATCGGTTGGACGCAGGGTCCGACGCGAAAGTTAGGTACCCACGCACGCTTCGCGTGTTCAAGCGTGTCTTGTTCCGACAGTTGAGATAGTCCCGAGCGTTGGCTGGCGCTCGCGGGTTCCGCGACGGACCGCTACAGAATCTCGGCGAACGGGTCGCTGCTCCGACGTCGCAGCACGGCCTTGATCCGCAACAAGAAACGCGGCGGATCGACAGGTTTTACAACGAAGTCGTCCGCGCTGGCTTCGAAGAAAACCACCTCCACTTGGGGATCGTTCGAGCCTGTCGAAAGGATCACGGGAAGGGCGGCGGTCTCCACTCGCGAGCGGATCGGCTACAGCACTTCCAGGCCGTGCATCTCGTTCATCTGCAGATCCAGCGTGACCAGGTCGAAACGGTCGACGCCTCGCAGCTTTTCGAGCGCCTCGCCGCCGTCCGCGGCCTCGTCGACCCGGGATCAGTCGATGCGCATGCGGGTCCACTGAAGACAGGTCCGCTACTTCGAGGCGGTAGTGCGACGCCGGCCAGGTCCACCGCCCACGCTACCGACACCAGCCAATGCTGAATGACCGGCTCGAACTCCACGTTGCGACTCCTGGGAGGTGTTGAGGGGCTGCCCGAGACCGGGTGAACCTACGCGCGGTGTCGATCGGGAGCGAGATGCCTCCATAGCTGCGCTCTCGTACATTGACTTCGCTCCGCCCCGGCGAGTCCATGCAACCCACCCGCGAATGCAGATCAAATACCTCGATGGCCCCCGACTGAGGCGGTCGCTGGTCGCCGCATGCGAGTACGCGCAGCGCTACCGGGAAGAACTGAATCGCATCAACGTGTTCCCCGTACCCGACGGAGACACCGGTACGAACCTCGCTCTCACCGTTCGCGCGATTGCCGATCACCTGCGGGCGAACGATGCCCGCGCCGTCTCGGAGGTGGCCCACGAAGCAGCCCAGGCCGCCGTATTGGGGGCACGGGGAAACTGCGGGATGCTGCTGTCCCACTTCTTCCTGGGGTTCTCGAACGATTTGACGGGGCTCGAGAGGATCGGTACCGCGAGATTCGCGGAGGCTCTGAGGGCCGGAGCCACCGGCGTCTACGAGGCCCTGGAAAAGCCGGTCGAGGGCACGATCCTCACGGTCATTCGCGACACTGCCGAAGCCGCCGAGTCGCTGGGCAACCTCGACTTCGTGCTGTTTCTAGAGCGACTCGTGGAGGAAGCTCGCAGCTCACTTGAACGCACGCCGGACCTGCTGCCGGTGCTCAAGAAGTCGGGCGTGGTGGACGCGGGAGCCAAGGGCTTCGTGAGTATTCTCGAGGGCGTACTTCTCTTCATGGACGGCGACCCTCTACTCGCTGCCGAGCCAGATGGCATGGAGGCGGATGATGCAGCAGCGGTCGCCCAGATGGAGTATCCGGACGACGAGGAGCAGTTTCGTTTTTGTACTGAGGCGCTAGTTCGAGGGGAAAGCCTTCCGTCGCAGACGGAGGTGCGCGAGGTACTGCGAGAAATGGGCGACTCACTCATCGTCATTCGATCTTCCGACGTTCTGAAGATCCATGTGCACTCCGATGAACCCGAGCAGGTCTTCACCTATCTGCGGAGCGTGGGCACCCTCGTCACACACAAAGCAGAGGACATGCGTGCCCAGCACGCCGCGGTCGAGCGCGCGGCAGACGGGCACATACACCTCGCGCGAAGGCCCGTCTCGGTTGTCACCGACTCGGCCGCCGACCTGTCCGAGGAAATTGTGCGGGCGCACGGAATCCACGTAACGCCGCTCGTCTTGGTGGACGGTGACCAGACGTACCGAGACGGGGTGGACATCAGCGCCGAGGAGTTCCACAGAAGGCTCGCCGACGCGTCGGCGTTGCCGACCACGAGCCAGCCTGCCCCAGCCGACTTTCTGGACACCTTCGCCCGAGCTGCCGAGGAAGGAGAGGCGATCGTGGGCGTTTTGACGGGGTCCGGGCTGTCTGGCACGTTCAACTCGGGCGAAGCAGCGGTCGCACGCTTCCACTCCGCACCGGTCCATCTCGCCGACTCGCTCGGAGCGTCTCTGCTACTAGGCCTACTTGTGCTCAAGGCCTGCGAACTCGCAGAACTCGGATGGGCGCCTGAGGACATCGTCCGCGAGGTAGACCGCGTCCGCGCTCAATCGAGCATCCTCTTCATCGTGGACACGTTCGAGCGGCTGATCGCATCTGGTCGCATGGGGCGGGGCAGGGCGCTGCTCGGTCGTCTCTTTGGGATCAAGCCCATCCTGATGCTCGACCTGGCTGGTAAGGTGGAGCCAGTGGGCAAGGCTCTCGGCATGGAGCGCGCTGGCGAGGAACTCCTGAGGCAGCTCCGCCAACGAATTCCAGTGGGTGCACGGAAGGTTCGCTTCGGCGTCGTGCACGTGGGTGTGCCTCACGTCGTGGAGCCAGCGATCGCCCGTCTGCGGGCGGAGTACGGCGATCAGGTCGAGGTGCTCACCGCACCGGTAACGTCCGTGATCGCGACCCACCTCGGGATCGGTGCTTGGGGTGTGGCGTACCTGGTCGAGGACGACTAGCAACCGCGCTTCTGTCGGGTTCGCCTACTCCACCGCGTCGCTGTACCGTGGATTGGCGACGAACTCGTCGTCCTCCAGCACGTGGTGATCCCAAGGCAAGATCACCTCCGCGTCGGTCTGCAGCGCGAAGTAGTCCGGTGTGTAGCCCCGGGTACGCGCGAAACTCGTGGCAGTGCGTACCTCCAATGGGGACACGTCGCGCACCGCCGCGAGCGCGAGCCGCAGCGTCGCTCCCGACGTGGTCACCTCATCGACGATCAGCACCCGCTTGCCCTGGACTTCGCGCGGAGCCGCCGACAGGACCGCCGGCCGATCCCGCACCTCGTCGTCGTCACCTCTCCTCGAGATCTTCATCGAGTAGAAGTCGACATCCAGTATGGTGGCCACCACCGCGCCCGGAAGTGCCCCCGCGCGGGCGATGCCCACGACGACGTCGGGCTCGTAGTCCCGAGCGACCTTGAGCGCGAGCGCCCGGCTGAGTTCGCCGAACATCTCCCAGGAGAGGTCCAGGTACTCGAATGGTGTCGGCTGAGTCGGTGGCATGGGGTAGGGCCGGTGCATGATGGCAACGTAGGGCGCGCCAACCCCGGCGAACAAGCGCAGTCGTTGCCCGTACACCACCGGGTGGCGATCCTTCCCGCCATGGCCGAAGACCTCACGGCGGAAGCCGACACTCGCCTGCAGGCAGCGCTCGATTCTTCGGGCGCGCGGGACCCCCGAGAGTTCTATCGGGACCGACTGCGCGCACTCAAGCTCGAGAACGCATCCGCGTATTCCGGCGCTGTCGCCTACTATAAGGAACGGCTAATTCCGGACGTCGCCTCCGGGTCCGTCGAGCCACTCGTCGCCTGGGCAGAGTACGGACGCATGCTCGCCGAGTCACTCGCTCCCGGGCGCGCCGTGTGCATTGACGCCACCGGGCGAGCACACCCCTACGAGTCCCCGGCTCCTCTGGATCGACTCGTGCTCCACATCCCGCAGAACCAAGGCGTGCGCGCCCTACTGGTCAGCCTGCCCCCCGAGTTGACTCCTGCCCAGCGCGCCAGCTACGACGTTCTGGTATCCGGCAAGCAGAAACAGCCGGGCTGACAAGCGTTTCTTCATGCACGTTTTTCGCCCCAATAGCGTCATACCTGGTGGTGAACCTGACTGAATGGAGGGAGCATGAACAAAGGAGCCCTACTGTCCCTGCTGTTTGTGGGACTCATCACCGGCAGCTACCTCGAGTTTGAAGCGAACCTGAATCGAGACGTGGACGTGAGGGACAGCAGCGACACGATCCTGGGCGCGGGGATTGGTTTCCCACAAGCGAGGGCGATCAGCGACTGCCTGCTCCAACTCGTCCAGGGAGTAGTGTTAAAGGCCTCCGCAGGCCTCCCGGACCGACTCTTCGTGCCCCGCTCCGCGATCCTCATTCGCGGTAACGGAGATCGCCGCGCCATGCTCTTCGTATACGAGCCGAACGGCCCCGCGGGACTCGCGAAGTGGCGTTACGTCAATCTCGGCGAAGAGACCGAAACCCACGTAGAGATTATGTCAGATGGCCCCGAGAAAGGAAGCGTCGAACCGGGCGAGATCGTCCTAGTCGAAGGCAAGGACCCCGGTGCCGCCGCCCTCCCCGCACGTCATCTCCCACGCAAGCGCGAAAGCGGCATCTCCATACTATCCTCTGCGCGAGCGCGCTCGAACGCCGCCCGCGGCGCGCTCGACCGCACCTGCTCGAGCCAGTACACCCCGTCGTAAGGCGCGCTGTTTCCCCGCGTCCCCACGAAATCGATGTCCCCATCCCCGTCCACATCTCTGGCGATGAACTTGTCGTACATCCCACGCTTGCGGCGGGAGATGTCGTGTCGAGACCAGGCGCCGGACGCGTCACCCGGGTGCTCGAACCATCCGATCCGCCCCAGTGCGTCATCCTCATCGACGCTGCCATCGCCTTCACGCGGTCCGCGGCTGTAGCTGCCACCCATGACGTCCAGGAGCCCATCGCCGTTGATATCCGCCAACTCCAGGCCAGTCATACTATCCGGCGTGAACGTTCCGATGAAATGTGCAATCCACGCGTCATCGATCCGCTCTGGCTGCTCGAACCAATAGAGCCCCCCGTTGGCGGCGCCAATGATGTCGAGCCGGCCGTCCCGGTTCAGGTCCGCGTACTCGAGGTTGAATCCGGCCGCCCTCGCACCGGTGATGTCGATGGCGTGCTCCCGAAAGCCGAGTGTTTCGTCGCCCAGGTTCTCGAAGAACAGCAGTCGGTTCTCGCCCCGGGAGCCCACGACGATGTCGAGATCGCCGTCGCCGTCGAGATCGATCGGCTCGGCGTTCTGCGGCACGCTGTAGCGCCCGAGCACGGTTTCCTTCCAGTTGCCCGCGACGAGTGGGTCGCCGGTTACCTGGTAGAGGGACACGGCCGTCGATCGCGCGAAGTCCGCGGGCCCCGGCCGCTGTGCGCCCTTGTTGGGGGCGGTCACCTCGGGCACACCGTCGCCGTCGAAGTCGGCAAAGAACACGCGAATGTAGGAACCGCGCCCCTTGGTCATCGGAAGGATCAACCGTGGCCAGTGGGCGGTGCGGGCGTCGGCACCAGGATTCTGCAAATAGATGAGGTGCGCCAGTTCCGCGGCCACCATCACATCGAGATATCCGTCGCCGTTCACGTCGGCGATGGCGGCGTCCTCCGGGGCCGGTGCGTCGGCGCCTTCGGCGAGCGTGATGTTGATCCAGCGGTCGGGGTCGCCGGTACCGAACGCGATGCGCACGTGGCCCGCGGCGTCCGGGACGAAGTCCGGGTCGGGCACGCTGGAGTCGTATTCGCTATCCGACTCGTGCACCGAGACGATGTCCTCGTAGCCATCATTGTCGATGTCCGCCATGACCAGGCCATCGCTACCGCTCAGGGCGAAGCCCGCGGACTTCGTCTCGTCGATGATGTGTTCGCGCCAGCTGATGTAGGACCCGTCCTCGGCACGCGCCGTGGTAGGCGTGTCGCCCACGGACACTTGCGCGTAAGACGCGTGAGGCCATAGGAGCGCCGCGCACAGAGTCAGGACCATGCTGCTCGCCCTACCTTCGTCTAGCTCGCACATCTAGTCCTCGTCCTGGTGTTTCGGGTCAAGGCGCCACGCACACTCGCCGGAGTCTTCGCAGTGCCAACCATAGTAGTGGTCGCCCGTGTCTAGGAGCGAGGCGGCGGTGGGACGTGAGCGGGCCATGAAGTGGGCGAAGTCGCCGTCCCCGGATCGGATCGTGCGCCGGATCGAGGAGCATGAAGTGTGGGTCGGCGAGCTCGATGGCGCGGTCATTGGATGGGTCGAGATCGATGGTGATCGGCTGCGGGGCATGTATGTCCGTCCCGATCTGTCAGGTCGGGGTCTCCCGCATTGCTGGCCCATGCCGAGAAGAGCATCGCCAGTGACGGCCACCGAGCGGTGTATCTCTCCGCCAGTTGGAACGCCGAGCCGTTCTACTTTCGGAACGGCTACCAAGCACTGGCCGACCGCCCCATGGTCAAGCACCTGATCTGAGGCCGACGACGCCGAGACCTGGTCGTCGCGACCATGAGCTAGTCTCGTATCTACCCCCCGCCGCCGCCCCGCACGAAGAAGACTCATCGAAAGAACGGATAAGCCTGCACTCAGTGAAATCCCCTGCTCAGGAGTAGGAACTCGGACTCGTCCACCCGAGTCATTTGCACTTCGATCCGGTCGCTCCCCCACTGCCCGTGGAGCGTGAGCGCACCCCCGTCCGAAGTGGAGAAATCGAGCGTCACACCTGCGTCCGCGGTCGTTTCGAGTGCCTGATCGAAGCGATTCTCGATCAAGCGGGGATTATAGGCCCATCTCGTGGCGCCCGCGGTCGTCACGGTCGAGTCGGGATTCGCGAGAAACGTGACGGTGCCGTTCGCGTCGTCCACGCTCGTGAGGTAGTCCGTGATGTCATCGTCCATGAGACGGATGCTCGCCATTCCAGATCGTTCGATGACCACGGTCCGCCAACGTCTCGTATCCGTCAGTAGGGGAGGCAAGGCGGCCCCGT
>JAYZBT010000192.1:0-8254 GCA_036338615.1 Gemmatimonadota bacterium | reverse complement strand
AGCGACGCCCAATGGGCGCAGGAGCGCATGGCGGTGACCCTGGAGTCGATCGAGTAGCGCGGGCGAGTTATGCGGGTTACACGCTCGACGAGGGGCACAGGTGGGAGAGTGCGCAAAGGTCGCACCGCGGCTTTTTGGCATCGCAGACGCGGCGGCCGTGCCAGATGAGCAGGTGCGCGAGCAGCGTCCATCGTTCGCTCGGGAAGAGCACCATCAAGTCGCGCTCGATCTTCTCGGGCGTCTTCTCCTTCGTGAGCCGCAGCAGGGTCGAAATGCGCTTCACGTGTGTATCGACCACCACGCCTTCGTCGATCCCGAAAGCGTTGCCCAGGATCACGTTCGCGGTCTTGCGTCCGACACCGGGCAACGCCGACAGCTCGGCCATGGTCTTGGGTACTTCGCCGCCATGATCCGCCATCAGCCCGCGCGCGAACCCGATGATGTTCTTGGTCTTGTTGCGGAAAAAACCGGTCGACTTCACGATCTGCTCGACGTCGTCCCGCGCGGCATTGGAGAGCGCCTCCGCGTCTCGGTATCGCTCGAACAGCTCGGGCGTGACCATGTTCACGCGCACGTCCGTCGTCTGGGCGGACAGGATCGTCGCCACGCCCAGCTGGAAGGCGTCGACGAAGTCGAGCTCACAGTGCGCGTCAGGATACTCTTCCGTCAGCAGTTCGAAGGCCTCGGCCGCACGGGCGATCTTAGCCTTCTTCGACTCTCTAGGCATCTAGTGTCACCCGAACGTGTGAGAGGGTAGTGGGGGGAGGCGCACCGTCGCACTGAACGGGTACCTCCACCGGCTCGAGCGCATCCGGAACCGCGGAAGCGTAGGCGAAGAAGCGAGCCAGAAGCTTGAGCACCTCACCCGCGGCCTCGATGGCGTACAGCCCGTCCAGCTCGTTTCCAGGCAGTGCGCTCGAAAAATCCGGCGCTGCTGTACGCGCATCGGCCGCGAGCCAGGCCGGGGCTTCTTCCACCGGGCCCTCGACCGCGATCGCGCCGAAGCCGGGTCGGTCGGGGCGCAGGCCGGTGACGAGGAGGACGTGAAGCATCCCCGCTTCCGAGGTCGTCCAGAACATGCCGTCGATGGGCTCCGCGGGCTCCGACTCGCTTTCTACGGTCCAAAAGAGGTACTGGGGAAACTGGATGTATCCCGCTGGCGTGGGGGGCACGGGTGTCCCGTCCGGGACGCCCCCCACGAGGTACCTGGCCGCGTGCACACCCAGTAGGTACAGGGGGCACCGCGCCGTCGTGAAGTGAACCGCGTGGAACACGAGCGCCCCGTACTGATGGATCGACTCCGGGGGGGCGTCGGGGCCCTGGAGCTCTCGGACGAACGCGCCCACCGATCCCATGGTGACGAACGTCTGCGGATTCGACGAATCCGTGCCACGGCCCTCGGCTTCCTCGGCAATCTCGAGGGTCAGCGCATCGAGGTCCGCTTGGTTGGGGAAGGCGATCTCGTAGGGGGTACGGCGCGCGTAGCGGTCGTGAAGCGTCATGCCGGACGCCTACCCCCCACCGATGGCTGGTTCCGCCACGGCCCGCGACTCGTACACGACCGGTCGTGAGGAACCAGCGAGCCGCTTCACGTCCTCCCACCAACTCCGCTTCCGCACGAGCACCAACTCGAGTGTCGCGTGCTCCAGCTCGGCCCCGTCGATCCAGACGAAGTGCACGTCGCCGAGCTCGTCGGGCCTCACAACGCGTAACGCGGCGCCCTCCCACTCGAAGTCCACGTGCGTCGCCCGCACGAAGTCCTCGGCCGACCACAGCTGCTCGAGGTACCAGCTCGTCTCCACCCGGAAGGTTCCCGGCTTCACAGGCTCGCCGTGCTGGTAATACCAGGGATCGAAGTCGAATCCCTCGTCACGCTTGAACGTCTCCTCGGCCGCGTAGTCGACGGCCTCGAGATCGTCCTCACCAGCCAAGGACTCGAGGTGGTGACGCAACTCGTGCGTGAGCGTCTCCCAAAGCTCCCCACTCCAATCGAATTGGGGGTCGCGCTTCGCCAGTTCGCGAAACGAACCCCAATAGAGCGCGATCCGGGAACGGGTCGTGTCCGGACCCCCGTAGTCCGAGAGGTGGTCCTCCGTGAGGCACAGCCCGAGCGTGAAAACGTCGGGATGGTCGGGGTGGGCCGGCGCTTCGCGACTTACGACGAGCCCGTCGACCCCTCGCTTGAACGCCTCGGGAATCTCCTCGTAGGTGGCGCGGGCCGCGAGCTCGAAGGCCTCGAATTCCATCGTGGCTCGTTCAGCTCGAGTCGTTCGGCGTACCCTGCCTCTGCACTCGCGCCGCAAGCCAGTTGTTCGCCAGGAACAGCACCAGCGCCGCGATCGCCAGTTGGATCAGCACCGAGCCGACGTTGTAGGGGCTGAACAGAGTCCACGTCTCACGAAGGTCGTCGCTGCGCGCGCTCCAGAGAAACCACACCAAGAGCACGACCGCCTCCACCGCGACCAGGCGAATCGCCCAATCCCACCAGGCGCCGATGTGGACATCGGAGCCTTCCTGGTTGATGAACGTCTCGCGCCACCGGGTCACCCCGTAGCGCAGCACCGCAAACGCGAAGAAGAAGCCGCAGACCATGAGCGCTACGCCCCAGACCCAGTCCTGATTCTGGAAGATCTCCAGTTTCAGAGCGCTCGGGATGCCGAAGAGCACACCCGCCACGCCGACGCCGACGATGGCGCTTTGGCGCGCCATCCCCAAGTCCATCAGCACACGGCTCGCGAGCTCGATCATCGCCACCAAGCTCGTCCAAGCCGCGAAGACCAGCGCGAGGAAGAAGAGCCCCTGGAAGAACCGTCCGCCCGGGATCTGTGCGAAGAGTTGCGGCACCCAGATGAACGTGAGTCCCTCGTTGCCCGCTCCGACGATCTCGTCTGCGGCCTCGGGCATAACCGAGAAGACGGTGCAGAGGACCATGATGCCCGCCAGTAGGGACATCGCATTGTTGCCGAACCCGATGACGAACGCGTTCAGCGCGGTGTCCTCATTCGCCCGCATGTACACGGCATAGGTGAGGACCAACCCCCACCCTGCCCCCGTGTCCCATGCGTTCTGCGTGAGCGCCTGGATCCAGATCTCGTAGTCGGCCAGCGCCGCCCAGTCGGGCGTGAAGAGGAAGGCGAGGCCCGCGCTTGCTCCCGGCAACGTGACGGCGCGCAGCGCCAGCACCGCGACGAGCGCGATGAGGCTCGGTATCAGGAACTTGGCGGCCGCTTCGATTCCTCGTACGCCCCTCGAGACCACGAAGACGCCCATCGCCATCGCGACGACGTGCGTGAGCAACGCCCCGGGGGTGGAGTGGAACGAGTCCCAGAAGGCGCTGGGCGTGGCACCGGGCACTTCACCGGTCAGCGTGCCGACGAAGAATCGGATCGTCCAGCCCATCACGACGCTGTAGTAGAACATGATCGCGGTCGCTACGAACGCGACGAAGGCGCCCATCCAGGCACATTTGGGCCCCAGCGTCTGCACGAACGCGCCGATCACGCCCTGTCGGGTACCCTTCCCCATGCCGAACTCGAGGATCAACAGAGGTACCGACCACAGGAGCAGGAACACGACCCACGCAACCAAAAACGTACCCCCGCCGTTGCTCGCGGCGATCCGTGGGAAGCGCCAAATGTTTCCGGTGCCTACCGCCATACCGACCATGGCGAGCAACATTCCCCACCGCGAACTGAAGACTTCGGACTTCGAGGCCACAGGAACTCCTAGAAGATGTACGCCACCGCCTGGGCGGCCTGCTCGATCATATCGACGGTCAACGTCGCCAACGCGTCCAATTCCTTCAGTGCGTGCACGTGCTCCTCGGACCGGACCAGGATCAGAGGCATCCCCGAAGCTAGAGCGAATCCGGCGTCGGAGGCGGTGTTCCACTGCTTGTACTTCGGTCCGAAATATGCGACCACGAGGTCGGCGCGCTGCATGAGCACACGGGTGCGCAGCGTGTTGACGCGGGCGCCCTGGAGGTCGCGATAACGCGGGTTCGGCTGCTCACCCAAGAGCTTTTCGCCAACGTCGTCACTGCTCTCGTGATGTTCCTGCGGGCCCACCAGTTCCGCTTCCACACCCGCGGCCTGGAGGTGACGGCCAAGCTCCATCCTGCAATCCGAGTGGATCTCACCCGCCGCGTAGATCACGATGTCCATCAGAGCAACGCCTCCCGGAGCCACGCGACCACCTTGTCGGTACCCACGCGCACTTGCTCGAACGAATCACGATCCCGGATGGTCACGGAGTCCTTTTCCTGAGTCTCGCCGTCGATCGTGATGCACCACGGCGTTCCGACCTCGTCCTGCCGACGGTAGCGGCGGCCGATGGCACCGGACTGGTCGTAGAACGACGGAATCGCTGATGCGCACAGATCGGCCTGCAGCTTCTTCGCGATCTCGGGCATGCCGTCTTTCTTCACGAGCGGGAAGACCGCGGCCTTTGTGGGCGCCACCTTGGGGTGTAGCCCTAGCACGACACGCTGCTCGCCCTCGATGTCTTCCTCCCGGTAGGCGTCCACGAGCAAGACGAGCACGGTTCGGTCGATGCCCATCGCCGTCTCGACGACATACGGTAGGAAGCGCTCGTTGGTGGGCGCATCGATGTACTCCAGCCGCTTGCCCGAGAACTCCTGGTGTCGCGCCAGGTCGAAGTCCGTCCGGTTGTGGATGCCCTCGAACTCTTTCCACCCGAAGGGGAATTCGTATTCGATGTCGAACGCCCTCTTTGCATAGTGCGCGAGCTCGTCCGGGCCGTGTTCGTGAAATCGCAGTTTATCCGCCTGAATGCCGAGGTCCTTGTGCCACTGCATCCGGATCTCCATCCACTCGTCGAAGCACGACTCGTCATCCCCGGGCTTCACGAAGAACTGCATCTCCGCCTGCTCGAACTCACGCGTGCGGAAAATGAAATTCCCTGGCGTAATCTCATTGCGAAACGCCTTGCCGATCTGCGCAATACCGAACGGCACCTTTTGGCGGGCGGTGCCCTGTATGTTCAGGAAATTCACATACGTGCCCTGCGCGGTCTCTGGACGGATGTAGATCGTCGTCGAGGAGTCTTCCACGGGCCCCATGAACGTCTTGAACATCAGGTTGAACATGCGGGGTTCGCCGAAGACGTCCTTGGAGCCGCACGTGGGGCACTGCCCGCTCTCTACGCCCGGCAGGTCTGCGCGAAATCTCCTGTGACAGTTCGAGCACTCTACCAGAGGGTCTGTAAACCCGTCCACGTGGCCCGACGCTTCCCAGACTCGAGGGTGCATCAGAATGGCCGCATCCATGCCCTCGATGTCGTCCCGCTGGTGCACCATGGAAGACCACCAAAGATCCTTCACGTTGCGTTTGAGCTCGACACCGAGCGACCCGTAGTCCCATACCGACCCGGTGCCGCCGTAGATCTCCGAGGATTGGAAGACGTAGCCGCGTCGCTTACACAGTGATACGAGCTTGTCCATGAGGTCGGGACTGGCCATGAATCCCCTTTATCTGCACGCGCTTTGGTCGTCAGACATTCGGCGGGGAAGGTATCCGAGGCCGTCTGGCCGATCAACGGCATCTTGTGTAGAAACCCCCGGACAGGGGTCGGGTAACAACTACGAACCGATCCGTCTCAGCTACCTAGGCGACACACGCATGATCACGTTTACAGACCGCGCGCGCGAAGTTGTCCTCTCTTTCCTCGGCAAGAGTGAGGGTGAGGTGGAAGCGCTCCGCATCTCGATTCGCGAGGGAAGCGGCGCGACCGGACCAAACTTCGACCTGACTCTGGTGGCTCTCGCCGAGCGAGCGGACACGGAACGACGAATCGAGATGCCCGGCTTCACGGTGCTCGTGCAGGAGAGCGCGATGGATCGGCTCGAGGGAGCCTCCGTCGACTACGTCGACAGGGTCAATGAGAGCGGGTTCGAGGTGCGGGTCCGCGAGACCGCCGAGTCGAACGGAGCCGGGAGTCGGGCCGAACCGCCCAGTGGAGAGATCGCCAATCGAGTACGGGAAGTCCTCGACAACCATGTGAATCCTGCGATCGCCGCCCACGGGGGCATGATCTCGCTGATCGATGTTCAGGATACCGAGATTTCCGTCGAGATGAGCGGCGGCTGCCAGGGGTGTGCCTTGTCCGCCGCCACGCTGCGTCAGGGCGTTGAGCGCATGCTTCGAGAAGAGATCCCCGAGTTGACCGCCGTGCACGACATCACGGATCACGCTTCGGGATCGAATCCATACCTCTAACAACGTCGCCATGCTCCGTCGCCTACTCGTTGTTCTCATCGCCGGCCTCGCACTGGCTGCGACGGCGGGCGAAGCGAGTTCACAGGCGTGTGAGCGACCCTGCGTGGGCCCCCCGCGCGGAGCGATCCTAGCAGGGGGTGGTGGCGTGCTCGACCCGTCGATCTATCGGCGGTTCGTGAAGCTCGCGGGCGGACGCGAGGCCAAGATCGTGCTCATCCCCACCGCCGGGGCCCGATACGGCTCTCACGACGGCTGGACCGCGATCGAAGCCCTGCAGAAGGCGGGGGTCGTGCAACTCGAAGTCCTTCATACACGCAGCCGTGCAGTTGCCGACCTGGTCGCGTTCGCGGCTCCACTGAAGGAGGCGACCGGCGTGTGGTTTTCCGGCGGGCGCCAATTCCGGCTCGTCGATGTGTACCGGGACACGGAAACGCACGCGGAATTATGGGCGGTGCTCGAACGCGGCGGCGTGATCGGCGGCAACTCCGCGGGGGCCTCGGCACTCGCCTCTTATCTCGTGCGTGGCTCCGAGGACGCGGACCTGGTGATGGCGACCGACAAGGACGTCGGCTTCGGATTCCTGCGCAACGTCGCGATCGACCAACACCTCATCAGGCGCAGCCGCGAGTACACTCTCTTCGACGTGCTACAGCCCTACCCGCACCTGTTGGGCGTCGGGCTGGCCGAGGGCTCGGCGGTGCTGGTCACGCGCGATCTGGCGGAAGTCCTCGGGAACCGGATCGCCGTTTACGACGCCACCGACCCGCTGTCGCTGATCCCGCTGCGCTGGCTCGACCCGGGCGACGTATACGATCTCGGAGCGCGTCGCATGTTCATCTCGGACGGCGGCCGCTAGGGCCGCTACGGTCCGCGAGGAAGTCCATCCGGGATTCGGCCCAGCTACCCGAAGATGATGATGCCGCGGCCCCCTCCCCCTCCGAAGCGTGGGTTCACCACGTTGTTGAAGATCGAGCCGAACTGGTACGAGAAGCCGAACACTACGAAGTAGTCGTAGCTGGTCGCGAGTTGCTTCTGACGGAGCAATTTCTCCTCGAAGGTCGCGTCGCCGGCCGGCAGAAAGAGCTGGTCGTGGATGCGCGCGTACGACCCGCTCATGTTCACGGAAAACCCGCGAGAGAGACGCCCGGAAAGCGAACTGAAGGCGGACAGTTGGTAGAAATTCTGATCGTGCAGGTACTGCGATCCGGTGATCGAAATGCTGGCGCGCCCCCACGGCTGCCCCTGATTCATCTACGCCGTGGGCGAGGCGGCGAACCGGGTCTCCGCAAGTGCGGAGTACACCGTCTCTTCGACATAGTCCCAGTGACGAATATTCATCAGGGCCTGCAGCGTGAACGCGCGGCGACTGGACTCGGAGTACGGCACGAAGTTGTACTCGACACCCGGTGCAAAAAACCACCGAAGATCCTCGTTACGCCGGTTATCGCTGCCGATTTCGGCCCGCGCTCCCAACGACCACTGCGGCGTCAGGCTCTTTACGAGCAAAGAGGTCCCGCTCCAATTCTCGAAGAGCGACACGATTGGATCCAAGTCCTCGCTGATGCCGAACTCGGACTCCTTGCGGCTGTACCGCCCGGAGAGGGTGAACTTCCATTCTTCGGTCGTGCGGTTGGCGCTGAGGTTGCCGCAATAGCTCGTGCCCGAGAAGCTGGATTCGCCGTTCGCGTTGCCGTTCCCGCCGATCCGAAATACCCAGAAGTTTCACGGGTCGTCCTCCGCGGACGCCGCTTGCGGTCCGCCCCGACCCCGCGGTCCTCCGGGGACGATGCCCCCGGGCCCAGGCTGGGCACCCAGGGAAATGCTGATCTGATCCGCAGCGGAGGTACCGGCCAGCTAGCGCACGAGACCCATCTTGAGCCGGTCGGAGATGGCGCGCCGCTGTTCGTCGGGCGTTGCGTCGCCCGCGGTCGACAGTGTCAGCTCCTGATCCTAACCCTCGAAGTCGCCCATGCCGATGAACGCCAGAGTGACATTGAGTCCCCCGCCACCCGTCCTCT
>JAYZBT010000191.1:0-9948 GCA_036338615.1 Gemmatimonadota bacterium | reverse complement strand
TGTCGCTGCAGCCCCGGCCGCTGTCGAAGCCGATGACGACACCTGGAATGAAGATTGGGACTCGAGCACGACCGTAACCTCGCGAGGCGGGCGGAACACCATGCTCATCGTGGTCGGCGTTGGAGTGATCGGCGTTGTACTAACGCTCTTGTTCTTGATGGCTGCCTAGGATCTGCTGCTAGGCGATGTCCCCCACGAAGGTCAGCTTCAGGCCCTTCGCTTCCACCTCGAATCGACTCGGAAACGCCTCCCTTTCACTCTCCTGGCAGGTGTGGCGGCTCTTGCTGAGCGCCGGCGGAGGGTTCGCTTGGGGCCATCAGGACATCGAGGGAGTCGACGAGAGCGGTGACGCCACAGTCGTCCGTGCCTCGGGAAAAGGGATCAGTTATTCGTTCGGTGGTGGCCTCACGCGACCGCTTGCGAGTTCCGTATCGCTGGCGCTCTTCGGCAACTACAACGTCGGCAGTTATGACCTCAACTCTCCCCTGGGCGTGGTCCAACGAGGCGTGGAGCACGAATACCTGGAGTTCGGCGTCGGGTCGACGATCCGCTAGTGCGCTAGACCTCCCGCTGGGACGAGTCCAGCGATTGGGTCTGGACTTAGAAGGCCGTGGGCCCGAAAGTGCGTGCCATGAGACGCACATCCGCTATCGTCGTCGCTCTCGTGTTGCTGCTGCCGTCCTGGCCAGAGGCGCATGAGATCCCTGCAGATGTAACCGTGCAGGCATTCGTCGCCCCGGAGGGGAACACGCTGCGATTGCTCATACGCGTGCCGCTCTTCTCCATGCGCGAGTTCGACTTCCCCGTGGTCGACCCCGGTTACCTCCAGATCTCGGAGGCCGACGACCTGATTCGAGTCGCCGCGCAGCAGTGGATCGGGGACTACGTGCGCCTCTACGAGGGTTCGCAGCTCCTACCCGCGATCGAGCTGGTCGTGGCTCGAATTTCGCCCCCCAGCGACGGCTCGTTCTCGAGCTACGAGACCGCGCTCGCCAATGTACGGGCGCCGCCGCTACGCGATGGCGTGGAGTTGCCGCCCGCGCAAGCGCTGCTGGACGTGCTCTTCGAGGTCCCGATCGCATCGGATCAGTCGGACTTCTCCATCGACGCCCAGGTGGCGCACCTGGGTATTCGCACGGTCACCGTGCTGCGCTTCCGAGCCGCGGGGAAGCCGGAGCGCGCGTACCAGTATTCGGGCAGCCCAGGCATCGTGCGACTCGACCCGCGTTGGTTCCAGGCGGCGTTCCGATTCATCGTCCTCGGCTTCGATCACATCCTGGACGGCTTGGACCATCTTCTGTTCCTGTTCTGTCTGGTCGTGCCCTTCCGGAATTTCTGGGCTCTGGTCCCGATCGTCACATCGTTCACGGTGGCGCACTCGATCACGCTGATCGCCGCCTCACTCGGGCTCGCACCCAACGCGCTCTGGTTCCCTCCTCTCATCGAAACGCTGATCGCCCTCTCCATCGTCTTCATGGCGTTCGAAAACATCCTGGGAGCGAAGCTGCAGCGCCGGTGGCTCATCGCCTTTGCCTTCGGGCTGATTCACGGGTTCGGTTTCTCCTTCGCGCTCTCCGAGTCCTTGCAGTTCGCCGGTGCACACCTGATCACGTCGTTGTTTTCGTTCAACGTGGGGGTCGAGCTGGGTCAGCTCTTCGTTCTGGCGATCACCGTGCCGGCCCTACATCTGTTGTTCAAGAAGGTCATCCCGGAGCTCGGCGGCACCATCGTGCTCTCGGCGATTCTCGCTCACACGGGTTGGCACTGGATGACCGAGCGTGGCGGGCAACTGCTGCGATACGACTTTCGAGTGCCCCCGCTCGACGCCGCGTTCTTCGCGGCGTTTCTGCGCTGGCTGATGCTGCTGCTCATCGTGTGTGGAGCGGCATGGCTCCTCCGGCTCACCTTCGACTGGCTCGAAAGCCGGAAGGCTGATGCGGCCTAGAACTCCCGCCAGTCCTTCTCCAAGACCTTCTTGTACACCTCGCTCTCAGCGAAGAGCGCGACGATGTCCGGCTCGAGCGCCCCACCTTCGGCTTCCCAACGGAGGATCTGCAGGGCCTTCTCGACCGGCATCGCCCTCTTGTACGAGCGGTCGGACGCGGTGAGCGCGTCGAAGATGTCGCACACCGTCATGATCCGGGTCTCCAGCGAAAGCTGATCGCGCGTAGCTCCGTCCGGATAGCCCTTGCCGTTCAGCTTTTCGTGATGACCTCGTACGATCTCGGCGATACGGGACAGATCCTCGGTCCAGGGGATGTTGGTTAGGAAGTCGTAGGAGTGCACCACGTGTGACTCGACTTCCTTCCGCTCCGCCTCATCGAGGTTCCCCCGCTTGATGGAGAGGTAGTGGACCTCATCGGGGGTGAGGTACGGCTGTTCGACTCCGTCGGGAGCCATGAATCCCTTGCTGGCGATCTCCTCGAGGATGCCGGCTGCCTCTTGGTCCAAGACCCGGGGCACGTTGGCTGCTTTGATCGCGTCGCTATATCGGGCCAGGGTGCCCAGGTCATCCGACAGCTTCTCTTCGATCGCCGCGATGTCCTCGGCCGACCCGTCGATCCCCTTGGCCTGGAGAGCCGCTGTCTTCGCAGTGGCAGCGTCGGCTTCCAGCGTCAACCGAATGAGTTCGAAGCGCCCCTTTACTCGCGCGCCCATCACGGGCGGCAGCTTCTCTTCCTTGACCAGCGTCGCTTCGCGAACCCCGACCTTGCCGAAGTCGTGCAGGAGACCCGCATAGCGCAACTGCTTCATTTCTTCTGAAGAGAATGCAACATCGGCGAATGGTCCGTCGGTCTGTTGATTGATGAGCTCGGCGGTGTCACAGGTGAGTTCGGTGACGCGCACAGAATGCCCTGAGGTGGCCGGGTCTCGCGAATCGATCGCCGTGACGCTGGCTTTGATGAAGCCCTCGAGCAGGTTCTCGATCTCCTGATACAGTTTTCCATTCTCTATCGAAACCGCCGCCTGGCCCGCCAGTGACGCAACCACGCTCACTTCGTGGTCGGTATAGGGCAGGACCCAACGGTCCGAGTCCTCGTCTGTGTGGATGCTCGCGTCGGGATCGCTCTTGCGGTTGATGAGCTGCAGAACGCCGATCGTCTTGTTCTTGTGATCCACCATCGGAACCACGAGCATCGACTTCGCCCGGTACCCGTGTGCGTCGTCGTAAGCCGCCCGATTGAAGGTATACGGCGACTCCTCGGGGATCGCGTACGCATCCGCGACCACTAGCGGTTCGCCGCTCAGGGCGGCGTGCCCTGCTATGCTCGTGTCGTCGAGCGGCAGCCGCATATCGGGGGAGCCCAGGTGCGGAAGCGTGTCGTTCTGTGCGCGAAGAAAGTGGAGGAACTCGGTTCCGCGTTCGTCCTTTTTCACCAGATACAACGAGCCGGCGTCGGAGCCGGTCAACGCCCGCGCCTGCGTCAAAATGAGCCCCAGCAGCGTGTCGGGGTCACGCTCGCTCATGAGCGCCATCCCGATCTTGTTCAACTCTCGCAGCTCCGCCCGGACCTGCTCCAAGTCCTTGCGAGTTCGCTCGAGGTTTTCTACCGCCGACTCCGCCACCCCTCTCGCGCTCATCGCATCAATGCGTCGGCCTTGTCGAAGGCAGCTCGGGCCTCCGCTTCGTGCCCGAGTGTGTTCAGAATCTCGCCCTTGAGCATGTACATGTCGGCGCTCATGTCACCTTGCCCCTCGATATCGACGATCGCGTCTCCGGCGTCGTAGTAGAGCCCCAGGTCGCGGAACACGACGACGGTAAGGAAGAGTCCATCGTCCAGGGGGTCGAGGCCGAACTCCTTGATCTCTTCCATGAACTCGCTGAGCTGAGCGAACTCGGGAATGTCGAGGACGCGGAACTCCTGCTGCAGCAGCGGTCGCCCACCGGAACGGCCGCCTACGAAGACCGTCCAGGCATAGGTCGCACCGAACTCGAGCGCGGGAAGCTCGTCGGGATAGGTCCAACTCGTCCCGTCGCCTACATCGAAGATCTCCGGCCGGCCACCGTCGGTCTTCCGGAGCATGAGCTCATAGCTCTTCCCGGGAGTCGGGGTCCACTCGAACGTGGGGCGGTCGGACTGGACCGTCAGTCCGTTACGAGGTGAGACCAAGGACGTCTCCCCGGGGATCGGCCGGATCATACCCTGCCTTCCGCCAACGGACACGTCGGTAGAAGCAGCCTGCGAGAGTGCGGCCAGAGCTCGCACGAACATGTCTGTGTTCCCGGCGCCCCTGGGCGCCGCGACCGTCGTGGCTTCCGTGACTCGCTGGGTCCCGCCGCCGGGCGACATGAGTACCGCAAGGGCGCCGCCGCCCGGCAAGACCTCGTCGCCCGCCATCAGGCGCTCTCCTACCGACGCATTCGCCCAAGCGCCCCCGCCGTGTCGGACCTGTACGTCACCCCGAATGCGGAGTACCAGCGCCGCCGGATCGTCCTGGGCTCCGAGAGGCGCCGCTGCGATCAGCGCGATGCCCGCAGCAATATGCATGAGCTTCTTCATTTTTTTCTCCACTTCGTCGCGATGGGCCGAGCCCGTCGGGGCGGGGCCTTACATCTAATCTTCTACTTTTCGGTCCTGCGCACCACGAAATCCCAATCCGGGGGTGGCGGCTCTACCAGATGAGCCTCGCATCGAGCGACGTAGACCTGACTCGGCCCGTCGCTCGGACACGCCTCGAGCGCCGCCGCAAAGCGATCCCGAGCTCCGGCCCAGTCGTGCTTCTTGTAGGCAGTCATGCCGTCCTCATAGGCCACGAGAGCGCCTTCTTTCGCCCCCGAGAGCTCGACGCCCGCGAGTTCGAGGACCTCGTATACGAGCACGGGTTTTCCCTTGCCCTTCACCGCGATCAGGTCCAGCTCGCGCACGCGAAACGCGCCTTCACTCACGGCAGCGAGCGTGAACTCGGAGCACATGTTGAGCGTGTCGTAGGACTTGTTCGCCGGCTCGAGCCGAGCCGCGAGATTGACGGCGTCGCCAATCGCGGAGTAGTCGAAACGGTTCTCCCCACCCACGTTTCCCACGACGGCTTCGCCGGTATTGACGCCGATGCGCACGACCAGGTCTTCGTGGTCGGGATCTTCGGCTCGCCAGCGATCGTTGAGCTCGTCCATCTTTCGCTGGGACAAGACCATCGTACGCAGCGCCCGATCGGCGTGGTCGGGCAGGTCCTTGGGCGCATTCCAGAATGCCATGATGGCGTCCCCGATATACTTGTCCAGCGTGCCGCGCTCGTCCATCACGACGGCCGTCATCTCCGTGAGATATTCGTTCAGCTTCGCGATCAGCTCCTGCGGATCCAATCGCTCGGAAAGGGTCGTGAAGCCAGCCAAGTCGGAGAAGAGCACCGAGAGCGGACGCTTCTGGCCGCCGAGTTGAAGTAGTTCGGGGGAGTCGGCGATGTCCGCGACCACCTCGGGCGAGACGTACATACCAAACGCACTCTTGATGAAGCGCTTCTCTCTCCCCTCGACGACCGCGACGTAGCCGACGGTGCCGAAGTAGGACAGCACCCCCCCCACGATGGGCGGGACGATCGGCACCCAAAGGAATCGCTGGCTGAAGTCAGCGACTTGTAGGCCCGGAGCCACATAGGCCCCGCCACTCCCGGCCCACATCGCGTAGACAACGACTCCGAGCAAAGCCGCCACGGTTACTCCACCGCCGACGATGCCACCCCAAAACGCGGCTCCGCTCGCGACGAGTACAACCGCGACCAGCATGAGCAGCTCGTAGTCATCGGACAAAGGCCGCACGTAGTCGCTGTCCAGCATGTTTTGCAGTGCGTTGGCGTGGAGCTCCACGCCGAACATCCAGGAGTAGGCTTCGTCTGCTCCGAAAGTGTCGAGCGAGTCGTTGGCGGGTCGTTGTCCGAAGAAGGGCGTGCGAAACTTCTCGGAGTTGTGAAAGCCGGAGCCCAGGATGACGATCTTGTCTTCGAAGAACTCGGGCTGCAGCATCGCGATCAGCGCGGCCTCCGCAGACGCGATGGCCTGGAACGTGCCGGGCAGATCCGTCGAGACGCTGCTCGACGGCGGCCCGACGTACCGCAGCCGAAACGCGAGCAGGCTGCCTGCTGAGCCCTCGACCGCCGCCTCACCGGGCTGGACGGCCTCGGGCGCCGCGAAGAGAAGCTCTGGCACCACGCCCACGTTGTCGGGCATTCCCTCCAAGCGCATTCTCCCTAATCCCAACGTCTGATCCAGGAGTGAGTCGACGTCCAGGCCCCTCGCATGCGCGTACATGGCGAGGCTGAACGACGGCTCCAGCCGCGAACCGGAACGAACCGCTAGAGCGCCGTCGCGGAAGGTCTCGAACGCACTCGGCAACTCGGCCGCCCCAATGTCCTCGGCGACAGACGAGAAGAACGGGTGTGGCTTCTGCAGAACCGGCCCGGAGTCGGTCTGCATGACCGGGGCCACCAGGACGACATTGCCCGCGCGCTCCATCGCGTCCCGCAGCAAGTCGTCCCCGCCGTCCCAGGCGTTGAGCTCCGGATACGGACGGTCGAGGAACACGTCGATGCCGATGGTGCGCGCGCCCGCCAGGGCGATCGCGTCCACGAGATCGGCGAGATAGCGGCGCGGAAAGGGCGACATGTAGGGCCACCCGTCGATGGAGTCCGTCACGCTCACCTCGTCGAACAAGACAAGCGTGATCGGGCTCTCCCGTTTACTGCCGGCAGCCGAGAACGACTCGGCCGTGGTCTGTTGCCATCGATCCAGGAAGCGGTTCTCCAACGCCTCCACGCCTGTGTTGCCTCCGTAGTTGTCAGCCAGCGTGGCCAGCACGACCGACGACACCACGATGAGCGCAAGGGCCAGGAGCCGTCGGTACTTCACCTCGACTCCTGGCCCTGCCAGTCGACCTTTGGCCGACGCGCCCCTCTCATGCGATCAGTTGCGCTCAGTTGTGGATGTCGTAAACGATCGAGGCCGTGGCCCAAGAGTCGAGGCGTACCGCACCGTCCTGGCTGCCTACGACCTGTTTGACCGCCTCGGTCACGACCTGCGCGAACTCGGTGCCGCCGTATGCATACGTCTCACCGTCTCCGATGCGTATGCCGAGGGGCTCCGCGGTAACGAAGACCCGTACCATGCCGCGTCCGGCGGGCTCGAGCGCCATCAGCTCGACCCCACTGTCCGAGCTCGGGTAGGTCAACGAGCGCCCAGCTTCGATGCGCAGGGACGGTTGGTCCCCATTCGGAATCAGCATCGCCACGGTGCCGTCGGTACCGAGGTCCACGAGCGTCACGTAGCCAGCGCGCTCCGACCTAACAGTGAATGTCAGGGTCTCACCGAGCCCCAGGTCGGTCATGCCTCCAGAGATCTCGAGGTCGACGCCGAATCGCTGCCCTGGATTGTCCATGTCGGCCAGGCGCTTGGCCGCCGCTTCGCGCTGGAGGGCTTCCGCAAGCGCCTGACCAGCCTCGGCCCCGATGGGAAGCCCGTCGTGACGGATGAACCCATCCGAACCCACGATGCGGGTCTCTTGACCCTGACGCCGAATGATCAGGTGGCTGAACGTGTTTTCATCCTCGATGAGCCTGACCCCTGTGTCGTCCCCGAGTGCGGACCGTAGGGCCGCGATCGCCTCGGAGTCCGCGCTGCCGAGATTGACGAGCAGAGGGGCGGTGGAGTAGCGAAAGGCAGTCAGACGAGCGCGGTCGCCCTCGCTGACCGATCCGCTCGTTATGCTCACCGTCGTCGTGCGCTGTGCAACCGATTCGACGACGAGCCTCGCTCCGTCTTCGGTCTCCAGCAGCGATCCACGCGTGAGACCCAGGGCCATGCCGCCCGCGAGTTCGGCGCTCGATCCCGACACGCTCCTAATTGGGATGGCGCCGTCGATGGCGTCCCCATCGGCGCCTTCGACGAAGAAGAGTGGGAGGTCCTTCATGCCGACGTCTTCGGAGAGCTGCGGATCCTGCTGGAAGCGGTTCCGCTTCAGAGCCTCGTATGCCCTGTCGAACGCGTCCTCGTAGCTCGCGTCTGCCGGTGCACGCCAGAGTTCGCGGACCAGGTACGTGGTGAACGCTCCTCCGTGGAACGGCTCCGCACCGTCCTCCGCCGGGAAGAACGCGTCCACGGCCTGCTGGAAGGGCTCCGCCGCCGCCAGCTCCAGGACCCGCGCCCCGTCCGCATCGAAACCGGACTCGTCATCCTGACCGGGCAGGGCCCGACGGGAAACGGTCGCGGGCTTCTCGATGCCGTTCACGTCGCGACCCAGAAGCCGTCCACGGCTGAAGGGAGTCACGGAGCGAGTGCCCGTACCAGAGTTACAGTTGTCGAGAATGACGAGCACGTTGCCAGCGGGCAGCATCGAGAGCCACTCGTTGAATGTATCGTCACTGATGTCGAATTCGGTGCTCGTCGGACTCACGTCCGCTGGCGCGAGCGTTTCGTCCAGGCCGTCCGGTTCGTCGCCGCTCTCGTCCCACATCTGGGAGCCGTGCCCGGCGAAGAAGATCACGACGTTGTCGCCCGGACGCGCATTCGTTACGAGCCAGTCGGTGATGCCCGACTCGATGGCAGCCCGCGTGGCGTCCTGATTCAAGAGCATCTTGACGTTCTCTTCCGGGAAGCCCTTACCCATGACGAGCACGTCGCGGACGCCGCGAGCGTCGTGCTCGGCACCGGGGAGGTCACCGCCCTCGACGTCGTCGAACTCGATATAGTCGGTGATGCCGATCACGAGCGCCCAGTGTGTCGAGGCGGTACGGTCCGCAGGTCCAAACGCCATCAGTGGCGCTGCGATGAGGATCACAAACAAGGATGCAAAGCGTCTCACGTCTATCTCTCCAGCTTGATATCGATTCCTTCTGCGGCGGCTTCCATTTCAACGGTGCACCCTCGCGAGAGAGCGTTATCGCGGACTCGGTTCACGATCTCCTCCAGCTCGTTGTCCGAGCGGGTGGGGTCGTGGTGGAAGAAGAGCAGTTTCTTGACCTCTCCCTCCTCGGCCAGTCGCAACGACTGGGTGAACGTCGAGTGTCCCCAACCCACGCGGGACGGGTACTCCTCGTCGGTATACATCGAATCGTGAATGAGCAGATCAGCCCCGTGTACGAAGTCGACGAGTCGCTGGTACCAGCCGTCGTCCATCTCGTACATGTCGCCTTCGATCTCGTCGTCCGGGATGAAGCAAATGACCCTGCCACCCACCTCGACCCGGTACCCGATGACGTACGACGGGTGTTTGACCCTCATGGTGCGCAGCGTCGCCGCTCCCACTTCGAGCGTGCCCTCATTGAGGTGATCGAACGACATCGTCGCCGCGACCACACTGAACGGCACAGGGAAATAGATCGGACCCATTTGACCCGCGAAGAGGCTCCGCACGTCGGTGTTGTTCTGCTTGGGCCCGACGATCTTCAGATCGAAGTCCGGGTTGTACAAAGGCGCAAAGAACGGGAAGCCCTGGATGTGGTCCCAATGGAAGTGCGTCAAGAAGATGTGGTGGAATTCTCCAGGCTCCTCGAGCAAAGCCAAACCGAGCTCCCGAAGCCCAGATCCCGCATCGAAAATCAAACGCTGATTCCCATGCCGGACCTCGAACGACGTGGTATTGCCGCCATAGCGTGCCGTGCGAGGACCGGGGCTCGGAATCGAGCCACGTGTCCCCCAGCAGCGCGCGCTCACGAGAGGAGCGGCGCCGACGGCGTCGGGGGCCGACGACGACATGTCGATTGCGGGATCCAAGAGTTGTTTTCTCCCGAAGTTGGAATCTGCGCGGACACGCATGCTCCCTCCTCAATGTACACTTCACCCAACCGGGATCGCGAGGATAAAAGGCGGGGGGACCCACGTCTCCCTTTCCACGTGCCTTTGTGTATTCCTACATTGGGGTCCCCCTGAGAGGGGGATGTGCCAGCGATGCCTTGCAAAGCACTCGGAGACAGAGAGCCCGTGTCTGAGAACGAACATGGATGGTCCACGGAGGAAGTCAT
>JAYZBT010000190.1:0-10911 GCA_036338615.1 Gemmatimonadota bacterium | reverse complement strand
CTCGGCGCTCTTTGAAGAAGCGCTGCGCTTTGCGTACGTCGTTGTTGTTGTTGACGCCGAAGATCTGAACTTCCATGGGGGGGAAGGTAGGGGGGTGGGGCTCCCGATGCGTGGGACGTCCGCCTCGGCGATCTTTTCGGTCAGGCGTCCGTGGCGAGATCCTCCAGGCCCACGGAGCAAGGAGGACGGGAACGGCCTCTTCTACCAGTATAGGAACCGACTCGCTTTTCAGCACTTCCTGCTCCGGCTGAATGGAATCGATAGCAGCCTCGTGTTTCTCTACTTCGCGAATGCTTTGGATATGGATGGACCGACGACGGAAGCGGAGTGGCACGGGGCGGTCCGACTCACGCACGCATGCCTCGGGCTGCCCGCGGACCTCTCTCAGCTCGGTGTCCACAAGGCACTCGTTGACGCACGGTCACTGACTGATCAAGGCTGAGATCGGTTCGATAAGAACGGCGATCCTGCTTCACGAACGGGGCCCGTCGCCGAGGACGCGCGAACACTGGCATCCTGCGTCGGCTGTCGGCGGCCGAGGTCTTCGACACCCGACCGGACGACGGTCCGCCCAGCGGCACATGACGTCGGGGACGAGCGGCCTTCCGCTGCACGACCAGTAGGCGCCCACCGACTGTCGCGTCTCAGCTGCGCGCCCCACGTTGTGTCACACCACCCTGCTACGCTTCTAGCTCCAAGCACCTGGCCGCCCCACCGCCACCTGTACGGCACCACCTCTCCTTGCACATCAGGTCACCCAACATCCGCGGCCGTCGCCAAAAACAAGCAAGAACATGCCACTCCGCCTAACCCAAGCCGCCAACATCCCAGCCCTCTGGGAAACGATGTCCACTCGCCTCCTTGACGAGCTCGGCGACCGTGTCGGCCCCGAGGCGTACCCCGCACACCTGTGGCTCAGGGACCGGCGCCGCGCGTCGTCCGCGTCGGCAGGTCGCTCGGTCGCCTCCGCGATCAAGCCCTCGCCTTCCATGCGTTGCAGCGCCAGGTACAACGCTCCCGTGCTCGGCGCCGACGAGCTTCCAGAGCGCTGCTCGATTTCCTTGATGATGCCGTAGCCGTGCCGGTCACCGTCCGCGAGCGCGAGCAGGATCTGGTAGGTGAGTGGAGTAAGGCCCGGCATCGTCGACCTCCGTTACATAAGTAGCAAATGTATTTCTAACTTATACAGCTCCCGCTTATACAGCTCCCGAATGACTATGCCGCGTCAAGGGTTGGCGGGAGATTTGGTCATGGATCTACAGCTCGGCCTCTTTCCGGACGAACCGGCGGCGCCGACCACCCCCCCGGTCGCGGCCGCGTCTGTACCGGGCCGATTGTCCGCGATCGCGAGTACACTGCCTCAGGCGCTCCGCTTGGGCACGTCCTCGTGGAGCTTTCCGGGCTGGCAGGGCCTCGTATACGACCGTACCGCGTCTCAGCAGGCTCTCGCTCAACACGGGCTCGCGGCGTACGCGCAGCATCCGCTTCTGCGCACGGTGGGTGTCGATCGCACGTTCTACCGACCCATCTCGCGCGACGCATTTCGCGCCTACGCCGACGCGGTTCCGGATGACTTCAGGTTCCTGGTGAAGGCGGACCGCCTACTCACCTCACCGAACGAGCCGGCGGGGTCCAGCCTGCGGGGCGCGAACCCTCGTTTCCTGGATCCACAGTACGCCATGAACGAAGTGATCGGGCCGATGATGGAAGGACTCGGGACCAAAGCGGGGCCCCTGCTCTTCCAGTTTCCGCCAATCCCACCCAACCTGGTCGGGGGTCGGGGCCTCTTCGTGGAACGGCTGCACCAGTTCCTGGACGCGCTGCCGCAGGGGCCAATGGGGTCACAGGGGGCCACAGGCCCCCTGTATGCAGTCGAACTCCGCACCCCGGCGTTCCTCACGGAGGAGTATTCGGATGCCCTTCTAGCCACCGGGGCTGCGCACTGTTACACCGTCCATCCGGCGATGGCTTCGCTGGAGCGCCAACTCCGGTCGGTCCACGCCTATCGGCAGCCGGCACTCATCGTTCGCTGGATGTTGCACGCGGGGCTGCGCTATGAAGGAGCCAAGGATCGCTATGAACCGTTCCATGAAATCGTCGATGAGGACGAAGAAACGCTGGGCCGCATCGCGGTCGCCGCACTGGATGCTCTCATCGCGGAGAAAGGCGCTTTCGTGATCGCCAACAACAAGGCGGAGGGCTCGGCGCCACTCTCGATCTTTCGACTCGCGGAACGAATCGCGGAGTGGGAGGCCCATGCCGAGGGACCCTCGTCGGGTCGTGATTCGTAGCCCCCGCGTTTGGCTCTGCGCCGCCGGCGGCTGGCTCATCCTGGTCGGGCTTGCGCACACGGGTGCACATGTGTGGACGTTCGTGCTCGAGAACGGGATCGTGGGCCAACGCGAATTCGCCATGAGGGCGATGCAACAGGCGTATTCCCTCGACCCGCTGCAGCCCAGCATGTGGACGCTCTTTCGCTCCTTCAGCGTGTCCTTTGCCCTCTTGTTGCTTTTCGCCGGGTCCACCGCGGTCGTCTTGGCCTGGACCGGCTCACCTGCACGCACACTGCGCGCATACGCGCTCTTGGGCACGGTTTTCTGGACGGTGGCCTTCATCCTCTTCGCGTTCGTCGACCCCGTGATCCACCCGATACTCGTCACGGTGGTGGCGGTACCGCTTCACGCCCTGGCCTGGCTCACCGCGAATCAGGTCGCAAAAGAAGACGAATAGAGGACCACGCGTCGCTTCAGCGCGTCAGCCGGACCTCGAGCCCGGTATCGAGTCGCAGAGCGTACAACGCGGACGTAGGCCATGCGCCCCGGATGAACGCCACCCAACGCCCGTCCGGCGAGGGCCGGGGGGCAAACCCGTCCGGGAGCAGGAGCCTCAGCGACCCGCTGCTCGTGCGCATGACCAGGAGGGAGTCGTTTCGGGTGAGGTAGATGTCGTCGCCGTTCGGCGCCCACGCCGGGAACGTGCCGGCCTTCACACGGCCCCACCCCCCGCCGGGGCTCGCCAAGTAGACGTAGTCGCCGTCCTCCATCGTCACCTGTAGCGCCAGGCGGGTCCCGTCCGGCGACCAATCGGGACGCTGGTGACGCTCACCAGGAGGATTCGGAACCGCCCTCACGTTCTCTCCGTCGATGTCCATCAGATGAAGTCGAGGCACGCCATCTGTCCGGTCGGAGACGAATGCGATCGTCCGTCCGTTCGGCGAAAAAGAGGGATCGGTGTCTTCCGCCGGGTCGTCGGTGAGGCGCTCGACCTGCATCCCGTCGGGCCGCATGCGGTAAATCTCCGCCTGACCGTCGCGGGAGGAGGAGAACGCCACCCAGAGGCCATTCTTCGACCAGCTGGGGCCGAGGTCGGGTCCGTCGGACACGGGCAAACCCGATCCCGCCTCGATCGCCGAATCGGTCGTATCGGGCCCGTGCACACCGTAAAGCCGCACACGCCCTCCCTGGTCCCAAGCGGCCAACAGCCTGTCTCCGGCTGGCGACCACACGGCCTCCTGAATGAAATCGACCTCCGGCGCTTCGGGCTCCGCCTGGGCCGGAGGGACCTCCGGCTCGGCCGCGCACCCCGCCGCGACGAGGCCGGCGAACATCGCGAGGCGCACGGCCCGGCACGCACCACCCGCCCAACAGAAACGACGCATCGAATCCCCTTTCCCCCGCCTATCGAATCACTTCTGCGTACAAGCGATACAGGTTCTGGCCCATGATTCTTTCGACCTCGCCCTCCGAGTACCCGCGACCGACCAGTCCGTCCCAGATCACTTCCATGCGCCGTGGACCGTTCAATTCGTGGATGAACCAGGGCATCTCATTGGAGTCGACATTGCCCTGCTCGGACCGCAGTTCCGCCAGGTACTCCTCGGTCAGCTCGATGACCCGATGATCGCGGTCGCTGCCGATGCATACGTGCTCAATGCCGGCAACCTGGACCGCGTGCTCGATGTGGTCGAAGTATGCGTGCAGGTTGTCTTCCTTCTTAAGGGTGAGGAACGGACGTAACTGACAGATCCCTACCACCCCGCCGCGATCCGCGAGCGCACGCAGGTTCTCATCGCTGGTATTGCGCGCGTGGGCGTGTACAGAGGCGCAGGCGGTGTGTGAGACGATGACCGGACCACGGGAGTGTTCGATGGTGTCCGCCATGGTGCGCGCGTTCGCGTGGGAAAGGTCCACGAGCATGCCGAGCACATTCATGCGGTCGATCAGTTCCCGGCCGAAGTCGGTCAGGCCGCCGTCGTCCCCATCCGCCAGGCACCCCACGCCCGCTCGGTTGCGGGTGTTGTACGTGACTTGGCAACTCGTGAGCCCCAGACGGTAGAACATCTCGACGCGATCCAGGTCGCCCCCGAACTGCTCGGAGTTTTGATACAGATAGAAGACCGCCAAGCGGCCAGACCGACGTGCTTCATCGATGTCCCCAACCGACGTCGCCTTCAGGAAGAGTTCGGGGTTCTCGCGGACGTAGCGGTCGTACTCCATGAGCCCGTCGACGGCGACATCGAGAGCCTCCGCGCCGAGAAACTTCGGGTCGCAAAGGGTGACGGTTATTGAATCGATGCCACTGGCGAGCATCTCGCGGACCAGCCGCGGTCCATACACCGAGCGGAGCTCGCCCATCGCGTCCATGATGAGGGCTCGAGGGTCATGGATCGCCCCGCCTGCCCGCTCGGCGGCGAGCACCTCGCCCGCGCCAACGCTAGAAAGGACTGCAACCGCACCCGATCGGAGAAACCGTCGCCGGTCGATCACCGGGAGAGAGCGCTCAGCTCGACGAGCAGGGCCTGTGCCGCCCGCCCCAGATTGGTCGCCCCACTCTGATAATTCCGTAGCAGAACAACTCCGATTCGGGTCTGCGGGTCGACCGTCATGAAGGCCGTGTATCCCGCGACCGAACCGCCGTGACTCACCACCCTATCGCCGTCCGCATCCACGACGACCGAAAAGCCGAGGCCGTAGCCCCGATTCGCTTGCTCGGGCGTCTGGACGGAGATCATCTCGAGGCGGCTCTCGTCAGATAGGATACGCAGGCCGGGCACCCCAGCCACCGCACCGAGCAGGCGCCCGAGGTCGGCGACCGTCGAGTATACGCCGCCGTTGGGGACCTTGTAGCCCCGCCCTGCGTGCTCCCGGGCCGGCTGCTCACCCCTCACCGATCCGCCACTCGTGTTGACATATCCCGTGGCCAGACGCGGCTCCAGGTCGGAGCCGACGACCGCGAACGACGAGCCTGTCATCCCGAGTGGGCTGAAGATCTCCGACTGGACCATCTCGATGAACGGCCGCCCGGCCGCCCTGGAGAGCGCGAGTCCGAGGATTCCGAACCCGATGTTCGAGTATTGATAACGAGCGCCGGGAATCGAGTCGTAGGCCGTGTTCGCCAGCGACTCGATGATCCGTTCTTCCCACAAGTCGAGGGGGCCCGTCACCATCTCCCGCACGTTGGACGGCTCTCGAACCAGCCCCGCCGTGTGGCTCGCGAGGTGCCTGAACGTCACGGCATCCGCATCCATCCTCCGTCGGCTCACTCGAGCGAACTCGGGAAAGTACCGCTCGACCGGCTCGTCGAGCCCGACGACCCCACGGTCGACCAGCCGCATGAGCAGCAGCGCGGTCACCGACTTCGAAATCGAACCGGTGCGTGAGATCGCACTGGCGGTCATGGGCACCCGTTTCTCGCGGTCGCTCCACCCGAACCCCTGGGCCCATACCAGATCGCCGTCGACCATGATGCCTGCGGCGATACCGCCTACTGCGTCCTCGCCGACCTGCTGCCGGAGCTGTTCGGCGAAGTCGGAGACCGGCCGGTCCCACGCCGGCATCTGTCCCGCGAGTGAGGACGAGGACAGCAGCACCGCCAGTGCGATGCCGGATACCCGACCCAGATGCGTTGTCGTCACCTCTCGAACTCTTGTCATCCGATGAACTTGCGCCCGCTTTTCACACCGGCAAGAGTAGATCACGACGGAGACGGGTCCGGGGCTCGGGTTCATCCGTTGACAGTCCGACACTGAACACCAGTTAAGGGCGGTTCCGCCCACAACCGGAGACACCATATGAAGAGGCTCACGATCGTCATCATCGCGCTATTCGCGGGGGCCGCTTGCGGAGGCGGCTCGGGCGACACGCAGGTCGCGGCCGATACGCTCACCCAGGCACAGAGGGACAGCATCATCGCCGAGCTACCCATTCCAGGGGGCGCCGGCCTCGGCGCCGCGAGGAGGGCAGTGGAGCAGGCGAACGCCCGCACAGAGCGGCACGACACCATGCGGTGAGGGGTCCGGACTTGGGGGACAAACCCGATCTGTTATAGCTTGCTAGCCATCCAAAACATTAACAAACGCGAATGAAGCTCACGACCAAAGACACGGTCGGCCTCCTTTTGGTGGTTGGCACCGTTGGTGCGTTGCTCGTCCATATCGGTCCGGACGGGCACGCCGCCAAGCACCCGCTTGCTCTCACCGACGGTGGCGGCTCAGCCACCACCGCGATCGAGAACAACACGGTCGCGTTTGTGAACGTCAACGTCCTGCCCATGAACGGGGAGGGCATCCTCGCCAACCAAGTCGTCGTCGTCGAAGGTGGCTTCGTCCGGCGCATCGGCCCGATAGGCGAAGTTTCAGTGCCGATCGGCGCTCTTCAGATCAACGGCAATGGCACGCAATTCGTGATGCCGGGACTGACCGACGCTCACGTGCACCTCGGCGATGATGCGAGGGATTGGCTGCCCCTCTTCGTGGCGAACGGCGTCACCACGGTCTTCAACCTCCGGGGCGACCCCGGCCATCTTCGGCTGCGCGACCAAATCCGCTCCCGTGAGGTGTTGGGTCCGATGATGTACACGTCGGGTCCGTTCACCAGCGCAGGGGAGACGGTCACGCCGGACCAGGCCGCCAGAGAGGTTCAGCGTCAGGCGGCAAGGGGGTACGACTTCGTCAAGATCCACGGTGTTCTGTCTGAAGAAGCGTACCGCAGGCTGGTCCAAGTCGCCCAAGAAGAGGAAATCGCGGTCGTCGGACACGCCCCGCGAAACCTCCCGCTAAGCGAGGTCCTCGAGAGCGGTCAGGCCGGCCTCACGCACGCCGAGGAACTGATCTATACGAGGTTCTCCACGCTCGACGAGTCGGACCTCGATCGGGCCGCTTCGGAGATCGCCGCCGCCGGCACCTGGATCACGCCCACGCTTTCGACCTTTGCCAACAACGAGGCGCAGTGGGGCACCAGGACAGGGCTCGAGGCTAGACTCGGCTCTGAGGCTGCACTCGCGGTGCCACGGTCCCTGCGCGAGCGATGGGCTGAGCCGAACTTCTACACGGCCAAAGACTCCACCGAGCGGCCTCAGATCAGCGACATGCTGGACTTCCACCGGCCCATGCTTCGCTCGCTCGGCCGGGCAGGAGTCCCGATGCTCACTGGGACCGATGCCGGTCTGCCCGTGATGGTCCCGGGCTCCTCCCTCCACGACGAGTTGGACGCTCTGGTCGACGCCGGACTCGGACGCTACGGCGCCCTCCAAGCCGCTACACGTAACGCGGGTCTCTTCGTTCGTCGCTTCGTCCACGAGGACGCGAGCTTCGGCACGGTGACTCTGGACGCGAGAGCGGACCTGCTGCTGTTGGACCAGAACCCCCTGCTGGATCTGTCGGGACTACGGCAGCCGAGGGGCGTGATGCTACGCGGCGAGTGGTTCGACCGCGCTGCGCTGGACGCGATGCTCGACAAGGCGGGCGACAGCCGCTGACGAGTCCGCTGGCCTCGCCGCTCGGCGGGGGTCGCGCGTGGAATCCGCAACCGCATCGTCATTGCCAAGGGTCGGGACGTACATGGGCACCACGCCATCGCTGGGCTTCGTCGGCTTGAGCGCCACGTGGCTGGCTCCTGGCGAGCATAGGTCCGCACCACATAGCCTCGTCAGCGAATTGCAATAACTTGAGGGACCCAAGACGCACGTAACATTGGCTACAGTCCTCAATCGCCTGGAAAAACGCATGAAGCTCTCGAGACCACTCTTGCTGACCTGCTCACTCATCCTCGCCGCGTGCGGAGCGACTGAGACCGCCGACACCGCCGAGGCTCTCCCGCTCCTCGCCGAAGCATATTCAGACGTGCCTTCCGTCCTGGTCTACAAGACGCCGACCTGTGGCTGCTGCAATGGTTGGATCGAGCATCTGCGCGCAGCAGGCTTCACCGTCGATGCGCGCAACACTACGAACCTGATGGCGATCAAGATCGACGCCGGCGTGCCGACACCGATGTCCTCCTGCCATACCTCGCTCGTGGATGGTTACGTGGTCGAGGGGCACGTGCCCGCCGACCAGATCAAGAGACTGCTCGCGGAGCGCCCGGAGATCGCCGGTATCGGAGCACCGGGTATGCCCGCCGGGTCGCCGGGCATGGAGAGCAACAACGCGCCACCCTATCAGGTCATGTCCTTCGACGACGAGGGCAACATCTCACTCTATGCAACGATCGACCCCAGCAGCCGGTGATCGAAGCACGGTGGGCCGCTAGCGGGCCCCTGCTTGCCTGTGCGCTCCTGCTCGGACCGCAAAGCCTGGAAGCACAAGAGCCCGCGGCTTGGGGCGACGAGTTGGTCTTCCACACGTTTTCGATGGTCGCCGTCGATCCCGCCACGGGTGAATCGGGCGCGACCGTCACGACGCGGGTCCCCTGCGTGGGCAACGGCGTGCCGTGGGTACGGGCCGGGGTCGGGGCCGTGGCCACACAGGCCTCGACGCGCACGGCCTACGGCGACGAGCTGCTCGACATGCTCGAGCGGGGCATGAGCCCGCAGCAGGCTCTCGAGCAGGCAACGGCCTCGGACGAGCAGGCCGAGCGTCGACAGGTGGGCGTCATCGCGCTGGACGGTTCGTCCGCCCAACACACCGGAACCGGACCGGGCGCATGGGCGGGCCACCGGGCCGGCACCAACTATGCGACGCAGGGCAACGTGCTGGTCGGCCCCGAAGTGCTCGCTGCGGTCGCGGCCTCCTTCGAAGCGAGCGAGGGTTCGGGACGCCACCTGGCCGATCGGCTCATCGATGCGCTCGCCGCAGGCCAGGCGGTCGGTGGCGACCGGCGAGTTGGCCGTTTACAGTCGGCTGCGGTCGTTGTCGCGGACCCGCGCGAAGGCCGCTCGCGGCGCGCCGACGGGCTGACCGTGAATATCAACGTCTGCGAGCACACGACACCGGTCGCCGAGCTACGCCGCATCTACGCGACCATCTCGGGCACGCTCGGCTTCCGGACACTGGAGCAGTATTCCGGCAATGACGTCTGGCAGGTCAAGCTGATTTTGCACGCATTGGGGTTCTACCGCAGCGACACGGAGACGCTCGAACGAGGCGGGGGCTCGCAGTTCTACGATGATGAGATCGTAAGCGCGGTGGACGCCTTTCGAGCCGAGTTGGGTCTTTCCACGTCGAGTAGCGGCACCCCTCGCGGCTTGGTCGACACCGCGACGATCGAGGCAATGTGGACCGCGCTCGAGGCCGCGGGGAAGGCCGTGGAACTCAGAGAAACCATCCGCGCTTTGACGGCGGTCCGACGGTAGGGAGATCCTGGCGTCCTACCGAGGATCAGCTCAGGCCTGACGAATCCAACGCCACAGCGTCGGCAAATTGGGTGGCTTGCCGTACATGAGTAGGCCGACGCGGAAGACCTTCGCGGCCGCCCAGAGCGCGGCGTATGAGCCGGCGATCCCTACAGCGATCGAGAGCCACACCTGCCAAAACGGAGGTGGCGTGACCGAACTCATCCTGAGCATCATCACGAAGGTGTTGATGGGCGGCACGAAGCTCGCGACCACCGCGAAGATCCCGTTGGGGTCCCTTGTGATGGGCAGCCAGAGCAGCCACGGAATCATCATGGTCATCATCACCGGCATCATCAACGACTGCGCCTCGGTGATTTCGTTGACCGCCGAGCCGATCGCGGCCATCGCCGAGCCCAGCGTGAAATACGCGATCAGATAGAAAATGACGAGGTAGAAAATGAGCGAGACTTCCACGTAGCCGAGCAACGCGAACGACAGCAGAGCCACAAATCCCATCCCTCCGTAGACGCCGAGCATCACGAAGCCCACGCACAATTGACCCAGGATCTTGCCGGCCATCAGCTGCATCGGCGAGACCGCGGACAGGAGGACCTCCACCACTCGGCTCCGCTTCTCTTCCACCGTGGTGAGCAGGATGTGTTGCCCTCCCGTCATCACGGCCATGAGCAACAGAATCATGAACGCGCCGGGCAGAAGCATGTTGATCACTTCGTTGGTCTCCTGCTCTCCCCCCTGTGTGACGGTGGTCGAGCGCACGCGCCGCACATTCGTCAGTGCTTCGATCTCGGCCCGGTCCAACCCCGAAGAACGCACCCGGCCGGTGATGATCGCGTCGCGCAGCGCGCCACGCAGCTCATCCTCAATGCGGTCGTCCAGCTTCTCCCGCACGAAGAGGTCGTAGTCCCCGAACTCGGCGCCGGCCGAGTCCCTCGCGACCGCATCGCTATGGATGACCGCCATCGCGAGTCGGCCCCCATCCGCGGACGAGCCGACCAGCAACCGCTCCTTCTCGGCCTCGATGTCCGCGTCGAGCGGCAGCGGGACGACCTGGATGTCCGGAACCTCCGCGAGTATGGCAGCCAGCGCTTGCTCGCCCATGTCGCCACCGGTGGCTCGGTCTCCGATCTCGCGGATCGCGTCGGGTAACACCTCGTCGATGGCGTCCGCCAGTTCACCGGCACGACGAGCGACCTCCTCAGGTGCGAGCCAAGCGGCGATGTCGTCCACGACGACACCCGTGGAGTCGAGCACCAACAGCTCTCCCTCGACCCTCGGCGGCGTGTCGTCCAACAGGATGGGCATCACGACGATCATCACCCCGATCAGGATCGGCGTGAAGAG
>JAYZBT010000189.1:0-7703 GCA_036338615.1 Gemmatimonadota bacterium | reverse complement strand
AGGCTGGTTTGGGTAAAGAGAAACTCATGGAGCGGGCACGCGACGAGCTGTTCAGCCATATCAATCGTTGCGGTGTGTTGCAGGCCGAGGGTGAAGACCAGAAGCACTGGATGGACGAGACTATCGACTACATCGGTGAACGCTACCCCGATCTGACCGATGGCGATCTTACTGGTCTCCGCGAGATCGGCATCCGCTTCTGCCAGCCGGCGATCGCGCATGGCGGCACCAGAGGTGCGAAGAAGCTAGAGGACGCAACCGTGGCGTAAGTGCCGGTTGGCGAACTCCGAAGTAGGGGGAGCGGGGAGCCCGAGGGGGTTCCCGCTCCCTTTCTTTCTCATAGGGCTCAAGCCGTTCCCTCGAGCTCGCGTCTCACCACAAGGCCTTGTTTACGGGTAGCCTGCGGCAGGCTCTGCAAATTTTGACTTCTGGGTAGCGAGAAATCGGCTTCCCGCCTATACTTCCGGCCGCAAATCGCTAGGTAGACCGAGGAGGCTCCATGGGCAACAGGCGCGATTTCATCAAGACGTCGGCTGGGGTGGGTGCCGGAGCGGCCTTGGGAGTGTTTCCGAGGAGCTTGCGGGGCGCGCCTGCGGTAATCATTCGTCGCGTGACGCCCACCTGCGTTGCATCTGCGAACGGTCTCGGAGCGGTCAGTCGGGCGATCGAAGAGTTGGCGAATGGAACGGACACGATCGAAGCGATCGTGCGTGGAGTGAACTTGGTCGAGGAGGACCCGAGCGACACCTCGGTCGGGTACGGTGGGCTTCCCAACCAGGATGGGGTAGTCCAACTCGATTCTTCCCTCATGCATGGTCCCACTCGCGGTGCGGGGGCGGTCGCGGCAATCGAGGGGGTGAAACGGCCTTCGCTCGTTGCCCTCGACGTGATGCGCTACACAGACCATCACCTGCTGGTAGGGGAAGGGGCACAGCGTTTCGCGGCGTCGATGGGGCACGAGATCGAGGACTTGCTGACGGATGAGAGCCGTCGGCGGTGGATCGAGTGGCGAGCACGACTGAGCGATCAGGACGATTACCTCCTGCCGGAGGAGTCGGGCGAACGTATCGGCCGCTTCAGAACGCCGGACGAATTCGGAGATGGGTTACTCGACTCTCACGACGGGATTCGCCCGCAGGGCACCATCAACTGCGATATCGTCGACGCGAACGGAGACATCTCGTCGGTGACTACGACCTCGGGTCTGGCGTACAAGATCCCGGGGCGCGTGGGTGACTCGCCCATTATCGGTGCGGGCCAGTACTGCGACAACGACGTGGGCGCCGCCGGATCGACGGGGCGGGGCGAGGCCGTAATCAAGACCTGCGGTAGCCACACGATCGTGGAAATGATGCGCAATGGCATGCATCCCAAGGACGCGTGTCTGGAGGCCCTTCGCAGAATCGTACACGTGACCGTCGAGTCGCGCCTAAAGGGGGACGACGGTCGCCCGAACTTCGGCGTGAACTACTACGCTGTGAACAAGAACGGTGAATACGGCGGCGCCGCGATTTGGTCGGGCGCGCGGTACGCAGTGAGCGTGGACGGAGCCTCTCGGCATGAGGATTCAGCATATCTCTTCGAGCGCGCCTGAGTTCTGGGCGCGCCACTTCCAATAGTGTGATGACTCGAAAGGGGGAGCGCATTGACTGATGCGCTACAGTTGGACAACGAAAAGCAGCTGCTGAAGCTGTACTATGCGGGCGCCCAGATTGAATCTCCGAATGGGGGCTTCTTGATCGTGCTCGGCATCCGCCCCAACGAAGGTGGGGGTGCGGTGGGCCTGCTCGAATGCAGCGTCTCTTCGCTCCGCTATCGGTTCACGATCCCCAAGGCCACGAGAACAGAACGCAAGAAGGTGAAGGACGTTTTGGACGCGGGCGATGATCCCGACTGTCCGCGCCACGGCCCCGGGACGCCACTCGTGCGGGCGGGGAAGAACGTCGTATGCAACGCTTGCGGCGTGGCGTACGGCAGAGCCTAGGCGCGGCGGCCCGAACGTCTGATTCCAGGGTGGTACGGGCCAAATCGGGGCATTAGATTGCTCAAGACCATCCTCGTTCTGGTCGGCCTGCGGCGGTCGGCAAGGAGTTCGCTACATGCCCGAACGATTCCTCAGTTCAGAGGAATACGACGAGCAGGCGCACAAGCTCTACAACGATGGTGACTACGACGCGGCCCTCGAGATCCTCAAGGAGGGCCTTTCGCTGTACCCCAATGCCGTGGAGTTGTACGTCGGACTGGGGTACGCGCGCCTGGCCCGCGAGGAGTATGCGTGGGCGCGGAAGTCCTTCGAGCGGGCTGTGGTCTTGGACGGGTCCCATGAGGACGCGCTGGTCGGGCTCGGGGAGGTTCTGCTCCGCTTCGGTGAGCAAGAGCGCGCGCTCAAGCTTTTCGATGACGTTGCGACGATGGGGTACGACGACGACATCGAGCTCATGCTCACCATGGGGCGTGCGTTATACCGCGAAGCGCTCTATGCACAATGTCGAGACGTTTTCGCGAAGGCCGCGGCGGCGCGGCCCGATAACGCGGATGCTGCAGCCTCCCTCGGGTACGCGCTGCATCGCCTCGGCGACGACGTCGGCGCGGGTCGTCAGATTCGAAGGGCGCTCCGGCTGGATCCGGATTTGCACGAAGCACGTGTCTACCTAGGCCACCTCTTGTACGATCGAGGGGACTGGGAGGGCGCCCTGCGCGAACTCGAGCGTGTACCCCCTTTGGAGCATTGGGACGCCCTAGCCGTCTGGCGGCTCATAGAGTTGAAGCGCTCGCTTTGGCACTTGGAGGCAGGTGACTCGAGGATGTCACCTTGGGAGCAGCGTTTGCGCGTCCTCGAGGACCTCGAGGACCCGATCGATCGTCTGCTCGCCGAGGTCGAGTCACGGATGAGCGGCGCGGAGCCGGGTGCCTACTTCGATCCCAGCCAGCTCGAGCTCTTCGAGCTCAGCCAGGCGGGGGAGTCCGAAGGCCGGCATGTCGTGCGGCTCACGGACGGGCACCAGATGCGCGGTACTTGGTATGAGATCGTTCGGCAGATGAGAGATCAGGCCGGTTTTTCGCACGAGACGATCACGCACTACATGCGCCGCCTCGCAGAGCGCTGGCATGAGCAGAGTGGTGTGGAGATTCCCTTCACCGACCCCGAGGCGTTCCTGAGAGCGGCCGTCGAAGCGGGGCTGGTGCGACTAGAGGTCGAATCGGAGGAGTGATGGGTGAGACACAAGAGGTACTCTCGAGATTCCATGGAATCCTGGTCGACGAGATTCGCGAGCACCGGCTCGACTATTTGAGCGGCCCGTTCACAGTGGCGGAGATCTACCAGAACCTCATCCCGTATGGTTCACACAGGGACCGAATCGGGGTGGAGATGAACGGGGATTATGAAGACGCACTGCTGCGCTTGTTGGCGGGCGAGGGCGGCTACCTGATTCTCGAATCCGCGCCCGCGCTGCAGAGCCTGCGCCAGGAACTCGAGTCCGCGAATCCGAACACCGGCCTGTACCGCAAATACGCTGCCGCAGACGTGCGACTCAATCCCGATCGCTTGGATTCGCAGGCGGCTGCCTTCGAGGCTGGCGACGACGACGGGCTGAGCTTTCTCGAGCCTGAGGCGTCCGCACCTGTCTGGAAGCCGGCGATCGATACGCCCGTGGATCCAGCCGGCGACTTCGGCACGACAGCAGCCGATGAGGCGCCGGCTCCGGAAACCTCGCTTCAGGCCGAGGCTCCGACCGCATGCGGTTGGTGTCGTGCGACTCTGCCGGAGAGGACCACCCTGAACTTCTGCCCGTACTGCGGCACCGACGTGAACCTGACCCCTTGCCCCGGCTGCGGTGAAGAGTTGGCGTCCAACTGGCGGTTCTGCGCAGCCTGTGGCATCGAGGTCGACGTTTGAGAGCAGGACTCCCTTGGTGGGGGGCTCTCGCTCGGCTGATCACCCTCGTTGCCGCCGTCTCGGCGTGCCAGGTGGATCCCGAGCTGCAACCGGACGCCCTGCTTCGCTCGGAACTCGGATTGACCGATCGGGACCGGGTTCACCGGGTTCGCATAACAGGAGGAGCCGCAGAAGTGGCCGTCCCTGCGGCGACCACGATCCTGACCGGGGCGTATGTCGAATTCGTGGCGGGTGACTGGCTCGTGCACGAAATCGTTTTCGAGGTGGACTCGTTGGCCCCAGACGCTCGTGCGTTCCTGGAGAGCACCGACCAGGTCGCCTCACCCCCGCTGCTGCGCCTGGACAGTCGGTACGTTGTCCACTTCGAGGACAGTCCGCCGGGTCGGTATCCTTTCGTCATGGCGGGAAGCACCGCCCCCGGCCGTGGGGTGGTGATAGTCGAAATGAGACCTTAAGCTCCCAGCCGTCCAGAACAGACTTCTGGGTCTCGATCCGCGACGTCCGAGTCATGGGTCAGGTTCCCCGCAAACCGCCCGTAGATGCCCCGAGTCGCGCTTATCCCTGGAGATGGCATCGGCGTCGAAGTGGTGCGCGAAGCGCGCCTGCTGCTCGAGGCCTTGAACGCGTCCGAGCGTCTCGATCTGGAGTTGATCGACTGGGACCTGGGCGCGGAGCGGTACCTGCGCGAGGGCGTCACGATCACCGACGAGGAGTTCGCGTCGCTGGCCGAGTACGACGCCGTGCTTCTAGGAGCGCTTGGAGATCCGCGCGTGCCCGGAAACGAGCACGCGAAGGACATTCTGCTGGGCATGAGGTCCAAGCTGGACCTCTACGTGAACTACCGTCCGTGCGTGCTGCTTTCGCCGGAGCTGTCACCTCTCAAGGACGTCGACGGCCCGTTGCGTTTGGAGATCTTCCGCGAGAACACCGAGGGCGCTTATACCGGTATGGGCGGAAGCTTCAAGACGGGAACGCCCGACGAGATCGCGATCGAAGAGGACGTGAACACCTGGAAGGGCGTTGAACGAATCGTCCGAGCGGCGTTCGACTTTGCGGACGCCCGCGGACGTAGTCGGGTAACCCTGGTCGACAAGGCGAATGCGCAGCGCCATGCGGGTGGCCTTTGGCGCCGCGTCTTCGCTGAGGTGGGCGCCCGCTATCCTGCCATCGAACAAGACGCGATGTATGTCGATGCCATGGCCATGGACCTCATCAGACGACCGCAGCGCTATCAGGTGATCGTTGCATCGAATCTCTTCGGCGATATCGTGAGTGACGTGGCGGCCGAGGTGACAGGTGGACTCGGCTTGGCTCCGTCCGCCAATATCCATCCTGGACGGAACGCATTGTTCGAGCCGGTGCACGGTTCTGCACCGGACATTGCGGGCAGGGGTACGGCGAACCCGGTCGGGGCGATCCGTTGCGTTTCGCTAATGCTCGACCACTTTGGTCGTGGCGAATTGGCAGTGCGGGTCGAAGCCGCGGTTGCCGCCTCGATCGAGCACGGGAGAACTACGCCCGACCTGGGTGGCCAACTCTCCACTGCGGAGGTCGGCAAGTGGATTATGGAGCAGGTCGCAGGGGTCCGCGCCGCTAGAACATAGAAGCGAACCAGGAAGGCGGAATCCGATATGGAGGAAAGACGCACCATCGGTCAGATCCTCATGAGCCTCGGCAGGATCTCCGAGGAGGACGTGAGCACAGCCCTCGCGTACCAGAGGGACAACGGGGGCTACTTTGGTGGGGCGCTCGTGGAATGTGGAATTGTGTCGGCGGAAGAGCTCGAGTGGGGACTCGCTTCCCAGTTCGACCTCCCCTACGTCTTCCCGGACGCGGAGGCGATCGACCCGGAGGCGGCGGCGCTGGTATCGCCCGAGTGGGCGTTGGCCCACCTGACGCTTCCCATCATGAAGACCGGCGACACGCTCACCGTGATAGGCGAGTCGCCCATCAAGACCGACGCGGTCGATGATCTTCACGCCCGCACCGACCTCAAGATCGAGATGGCGCTAGCTTCGCCGGCCAAGATCAGGGAATTGATTCGCCAAGTCTACGGACGGGGCACGGCGGCCGAGGAGGCGCAACGCCCCACACCGGTGTCGCTCACGGAAGGAATGGATCAAGCGCTCGAATCCGCGTCCACCAGGTTCGGAATCTCGACCCGGGGACACCGCTCCTGGTTCTGGTGGGACGACAGTGGCACGATCAGGCGGCGCCCTCTCGAGGGGCTGTGGGAAGGCGAACTGGCTCAAGTGGTCGACCCCCCGCCCCTGGACCACGTGAAGGGTGAAGTGCGCTCGATCTTCGCCGCCGAAGTCATCCGGGCGGGGATCGTGACTGGGGTCGAGGTCCGCTACCTATCGGACGAGTCGGGTCACGAGTTCCTGTTCCGGCCACAGGAAGAGAGGTCTTCGCTCTAGGACCGGTTTACGCCGCCCAGTCCGGGCATCCTTTCGGAGATCAGGCTCCTGGCACGTTCGGGGTCGGCTCGCTTCGTCGTGACGTGCGAACCCGGCGAACTCGGCCACGAAATCATGCCCCACTTGCCTCAGCTCCTGCTCGACACCTCGTGGCGCAGCATCTACATCAATGCGCAGGATCAGGCTGCGGCCGAAGAGTCGTTCAGCATGAAGATGCCGAGCGATCCCGACCAGTGGGCGGCGGAGTTGGAGACGCTTCGCGCCTTCCATTTCGATGCCGTGACCGTCGACCTCACCGGCAACCAAGCCGATTGGGCGGGAAGCGCTCTGGATGTCGCATCGGTCGCGTTCCTGCTTTGGCCGCTGGGTGAAGACCGACGGGCAGCGTACGATGCCGGAATCCGCTGGGAGATGCACATCGCTCGGGAGGAAGGGGGTCACCTCGAGTGGTCGCTCGAGCCCCTGCACTTGTAAGACACGATATTTCTGAGGCGCACGGAGAAACCGTCACATGGCGCAAATCGATCAATTCCTGAAGGTGCTCGTCGACAAGGGAGGCTCCGACCTTCACCTGACGGTCGGTGCTCCACCGATCATCCGGGCCCAAGGCGTCATGCAGAAGCTGAAGTTCCGTGACCTGACGGGCAAAGACATGGAAAGCCTGGTCTACGAGATCATGGAAGAGGAGTGGCGTATGCGCTTCCTCGACAACATGGATTACGACTTCGCCTACGAGGTCCCAGATCTGGCGCGCTTCCGCGTGAACATCTTCTGGCAGCGAAAGGGCCTCGGTGCGGTCATGCGCACGATTCCCTCCAAGATCCTCACGTTTGAACAGTTGGGCCTACCGGAAGTCGTCCGCAGGTTTTGCATGATGACCAAGGGGTTGGTGCTGGTCACCGGCCCGACGGGTTCGGGCAAGAGCACGACCCTCGCAGCGATGGTCGATTGGATCAACGACGAGCGCGCGGACCATATCCTCACCATCGAGGACCCCATCGAGTTCACGCATCCGAACAAGAAGTGTCTCGTGAACCAACGCGAGATCACCACGAATACCAAGAGCTTTGCGAACGCGCTCAAGGCGGCGCTCCGTGAAGACCCCGACGTGATCCTCGTCGGTGAGATGCGTGACCAAGAGACGATCGAGCTGGGTATCACAGCCGCCGAGACCGGTCACCTGGTCTTCGGAACGCTGCACACGTCGTCTGCGCCGAAGACCGTCGACCGCATCATCGACGTATTACCTGCGGGGCAGTAGGACCAGATCCGTGCGATGCTGGCGGAATCGCTCAAGGGCGTGATCGCTCAGGTGCTGTTGAAGACCAAGGACGGCAAGGGTCGGCGCGCGGCCCTTGAGATCATGGTGGCCACGAACGCCGTCT
>JAYZBT010000188.1:0-11721 GCA_036338615.1 Gemmatimonadota bacterium | reverse complement strand
GCCCGCTTCGGAGGAGGAGCGACGGTGGATCTCACGGTTGAGACCCGCGACGGTCGCGCGCTGGTCACGGTGCGCGACCGCGGAGAGGGCTTCTCGGAGGAGGCGTTTAAGCGTGCCTTCGATCCGTTCTATTCGACCAGCAAGGACGGACTCGGCCTGGGCTTGCCCCACGCGCGGACGCTCATCGAGGGAATGGGTGGTCGGGTCGAATTGAGAAATGTCCCGGCCGGTGGTGCCGAGGTCCAGGTGTCGTTCTCAGCGGGCTGATCGACCGCCCGTTGCTCCAACGCCGGTTTACCCCTACGCCGACGACGCCCGCGACCACCAGCGCGATCCCCAGCCATCCCATGGTGCGAAGGCCCTGGTCCAGCAGCAGGGTCGCCAGGATTGCTGCCACGACCGGTTCCATGGGGGTCGCGAGAGAAGCTCGGCTCGCCTCGATTCTGGAGAGAGCGTCGAAGAAGAGGAACTGAGCGAGCGCGATTGTCACGACGCCGAACACCACCACCAGCGCCCACGACGACGGTGTGGCTGGTAGCACGATCCCGCCGCGGGCCGGTAAGACGATGCCGGCGAGCATGATGCACCCCCCGATCGTGCTGTACGTCACCGTGGGTACCACCCCGTAACGCGGTCCCGTGAATCGGCCGAGTAGGGTATATGCGGCATAGCTGAGCCCCGCCAAGCCGCCCCATAACAAGCCGGCGACTCCAAACGCCGCACCCACCTGGTCGGCGCCGGCGACGGACAGCCAGACGCCGACCAGCGTCACCGCGGCGAGCGCGGCGCGAGTCCAGGTGGGCCACTCGCCGAGGAGTGGTCCCGCCGCGCCGACCACGAGTGCGGGCGCCACGTACATCAGCGCGACCGTGGTCGGGACCCCAACTGCGTCGGTGGAGAGTTGGTATGCCAGCTGGAAGACGCCTACCGCGATTCCGCCCCCGAGCCCGAGCACGAGAAGCCCTCGCCGGTTCACCCGCAGTGACTCGGGGCGCGCAACGCCCAACACCGCGACCAGGACCAACGCGCCGACCACCGAGCGCAAGAGCGCCACGCTCTCGGGCGGCACACCCATGCGAAAGAGGTGCACCGAAAAAATGCCGGAGGAACCCCATAGGCACGCGGCGCAAAGGGCCTCCAAGTAGCCGAGCCGACGTCCGTAGGCCTGCGGGCGCTTCTCGTTCACTTGTATCCGAACACCTGATACAGAAGCACGTAAACGATCAGGCCCGTGACGGAGACGTAGGCCCAGATGGGGAACGTCCAACGTGCGAGGCGAGCGTGGCTCCCGAAGCGGCGTTGCCGCACGAGGTAGACCAGACGCAGCACGAGCGGGACCAGGAGTATCGCGAGCACGATGTGGGAGAACAGGATGGAGAGGTACACCGCTTTCGCCGCCCCCTCTCCCGCGAACTCGTGCGTGCCCGTGAACGCCACGCGAGTCAGGTAGAAGACCAAGAAGAGGCCCGAGGCGGTGAGCGCGGTCAGCATCGCCCTGCGGTGCATGCGCAGCGACCTGCGCTTCACGAAGTAGAATCCCGTGAAGAGCGCCACGGCGCTGGTGGCGTTCAGGCTAGCGTTCACCAGAGCGAGCAGGTCCCCGATCTGAGCGCGGTCCACGATCAAGCCTCCTGGGTCTTCTGGCTGCGAGGAGGCGCCGCTGTGGTAAGCCGCGAGAGCGTCGCCAAGTGGACGAGGGCAGTGAGCAGGGAAGCCGCTCCCAGCGTGTGAAACGATACCGGCACAACCGCGAGCACCGATAGCACCGATAGGAAGCCGAGACACACCTGTGCGACGACGAGTCCGGCGGCGAGCAACGCCCAAGTGCGAACCGCTCGCGTCGCGACCTTCTGCACCACCCAGACCGCCAGGCATACGATGGCAATGAGCGCCAGCATGCCGACCACGCGGTGCGCGAAATGCAGAATGATTGGTGTGTTGATCAGCGGCGGCACGACCTGCCCGAGGCAGAGCGGCGCGTCAGGACACGCCATGCCCGCGTCCGTGTGGCGAACCAGGCCACCGATCACGGACTGGAGAAAGACGAGCACTGCCGCCGCCCCTGCGAGGTTGCCCACGCGCCGGCCCATGCCGGCGTCGGCCGGTCGCGGGGGCGCTGCCCGCAGCGATCGCGGTGACCAACTCGTGCTCGACGCGAGCCAAGTGGCAAGTACCAGGAAGAGAAGCGCCAAACTCAGGTGGGTCGTCGATACCAGGTCAGGCAGCTGGTAGAGCACGGTGAGGCCACCGACCACGGCCTGGATTACGAGCAGAACCATCCCCGCCAGACACGTCCGGAAGATCCAGGGTCGGTCGGAGGTTTCTTTTCGCGCCAGCCATGTCGCGAGGCCGAACATCAGCAGGAGTCCGCCCGCGACCAGCCGGTGGAGATGCTCCCAGAAGATCCCTCCCTCCATCTCCGGAACGAGGGTGCCGAAGCACGTGGGCCAGTCCGGGCAGGCCAGGCTCGACTCCGTGGCATGCACGACGCTTCCCAGATAAAGCAGAAGCAGAGTCCACGCCACGGTGACCGTGAACGCTCGTCCGTGAAGCATCTGCGTTGAAGCGTCGATGGTCAGCCCGTATGCACTGGTTCGGGAAACTCCGGCGCGGGCGCAGAGTCCTCGGCAAGGGCTTCCTCGATTTGCTGGCGATACGCCTCGAGAGACACGACGCCTCGTTCGAGCCACTGGAATTCACCGCCCAGGAACCGTCTGGCGATCGCGTAGGTCGCCTGGTCGTCATTGACGAAAAGGGCATCGAAGCGCGCCGCGATGCGCCGCCGAGCGTGTTGGCAGTACAGATCGGCCAGCGCGGTCGCGCCCCGCTCGTCACCGCCTCGCTCATTGAGCATTCTCGCCTGCACGATGGAGGCCGACATGACGAACAGGTCCGCCCCGATATCGACGATGCGGCCGAGCACGGCCTGACGCTTCTCGAGCCCCGGCCCGAAGCGAACCATGGCGTGGAACGTCGAACGAGCGAGCCGCCGAGACGTGCGCTCGATGAAACGAAGGTGCGGCGCGAGCGCGCCGAACGAAGCGTACCTGGGCCAGAAGCTCCACCCCAGGAAGCGCGACGGATACCACCACGCGTAATGCGCGCCCGCCTTGAGCAGCGTCGCCAGTTTGGTGCCGATCGGCGACTTCGGGTCGATGAGATCCCCGGCGATGCTCAGGTGGCTGTCGACGGCCTCGCGGGCGATAAAGAGGCGCATGATTTCCGAGGATCCCTCGAAGATCGTGTTGATGCGCATGTCCCTGAGGTAGCGTTCGACCGGGTACGGCGTGTCTCCACGCGCGAGCAGCGAGGCGTGGGTTTCGTAACCGCGGCCTCCGCGAATCTGGAGTGCGTCGTTGACGATGTCCCAACCGGTTTCTGTGGCCCACAGTTTTGAGATCGCCGCTTCGAGTCGGATGTCGAATGTCTTGGCGTCCGCCATGCCGGAGGTGAGCTCGACCACCGACTCCATGGCGAACGTGTCGGCGGCCATCTTACCGAGCATCTGCGCGATCGCGTCGTGCTTGCCCACCGCGCGGCCCCACTGGACCCGGGACCCCGCCCAGTCACGGCACATCTCGAGTGAGCCCTTCCCGGCCGCCGCGCAGAACGCGGGCAGCGCGAGGCGACCCGTGTTCAGCGTAATGAGCGCAAGCTTCAGTCCCTTGCCTTCCTCCCATAAGAGATTTTCCAGGGGGACTTTCACGTTCGTGAAGCGCAGGACTCCGTTGGAGAGGCCCTTGAGGCCCAGGAAGGAGCATTCGTGTACGGTCTCGACGCCCTCCCACTCCGTCTCGACGATCAGCGCGGTGATCGGCTTGCGGTTCGATCCCTCCGGAGCCGGCGTGCGCACCATCACCACGATGATCTCCGCGCGCGGCCCATTCGTCGTCCAGAGCTTCTCTCCATTCAGGATCCAGTGCGATCCGTCTTCGGAGAGCGTCGCGGTGGTGGACATGTTTGCCGGGTCGGACCCTACGTCGGGCTCGGTCAGGGCAAACGCCGACAGGGCCCCTTTGGCGAGCCGAGGTAGGTAGCGTTGCTTTTGCTCGTCCGTCCCGAACTTCAAGAGCGGTCCGGGGACACCGATGCTCTGGTGCGCGGAGAGGAACGCCCCGGTCGAGCCGCACCGAGACGCGACGACCGCGAGCGCCCGGTTGTACGAGAGTTGTGAAAGCCCGAGTCCGCCGTACTCGCGGGGCGTCTTAATGCCAAAAGCGCCCAGCTCGGCTAGGCCGTCCAGAACCTCCTGGGGGACATGGCCATCTCGGTCGATCTGGTCACCGTCGATGTGCTCCAAGCAGAACGCCGCCAACGTGGCGAGGAAGTCCGCGGCCCGCTCCTGCTCTTCGGGTTCGGGCGCTGGGTACGGGTAGATCAGATCGAGTTCGAATCGGCCCTCGAACAGGGAGAGCGCGAAGCTGTGCTGCTCCCAGACCTGTTCGCGAGCGTGCTCGGCGACCTCACGGGCCTCGAGTTCGGTGGCGAGTTCCTTGTTGTCTGCGTTGTCTGCCATGTCTGTTTCCGCTGTCATGTATTCGTCCCTGAATCTAACCGCGCGGCCTGACAGCGTGGCTACTGGGGAGGGCTAGGCGTCGTCTCGCAAGAAGTCCAAGATCTCCTGGCCTCTGGCCTCCGCGTCGGCCTCCCCGACCTCCATCAGCTTCCGCAGATAGTCCGGTTGAAACAGCACCAGGCTCAAGAAGTCGGGACTACGTGTCTGCTTGGTGCCGAGTCCGCGCGTGAGAAATCGGAACGCCCTCGGTAGTTGTGGCTCGTACTCATATGCGAGTTTCCCCAGGTCCATCGACGGTCGCAGCGTGAGCAGGCGGACCGGCTTCAGACCGTCGCGCTTTTGGGGGGGCAGGCTCTCGAGCAGACGATTGAGCCGCTCGAGCCGTAGCGCATCGTTCTCGAGCAAGTCGAGGAAGACCGAGTTGAGGAGGATGCCCGCGACCTGGGCTGGAGGAGGGTAGCCGTGGATGGTCGACTGCTCGACTTCCTCGTCGCCGCCTTCGTAGCGGGTCGAGATCGCGAGGACCCTGCGGGCTCCTAGATGCAGGGCCGGAGAGAGAGGAGCCGTCAGGCGGATGCCACCGTCGCCGTACCAGGCGTCGTCGAGTCTCACTGCCGGGAAGATCAACGGCAGAGCGGCCGAGGCCATCACGTGCTCCACCGTCATCACTGCGGTGACGGCCCGTCGGCGGGCGCGCTGCCACTCGTGGATCTCGGACCCCTGCACCCATGTGATCGACTGTCCGGTCGAGTAACTCGAGGTGCTGATCGCCACGGCCTTGAGTCGTCCCCGCTCGAGATTGTAGCCTACGCCCGTGAGCTCTCCGTCGACGGCGTGCAGCACTTCGGTGAGGTAGTTCCGGAGTGGTTGGGTATCGACCAGCCCCCTCACCCGTGGGGCGGTTCCTCGTCCCCCGGAAGCCAGCTGCCTGAGCCAGCGAAACCCGTTTACCGTGAGCGACGGCACGTCGACGTTGAAGACATCGCCGACCGTGAGGTTCTTCCACAGCTGGCTCAACTCTCCCACGGCCTGCAGGAAACTCCCGTGGTGCGACGCGAGCAACGCGGCATTGATCGCTCCTGCCGACGCGCCGGTGATATATGGGATTTGCAACTCGGGGAAGTTCCGGGCCACGAACCTCAGGAAGCCCACCTGGTACGCGGCACGCGCACCGCCGCCACCCATGACCAAGCCGAGATCGAGCGGGCCGTGGGAGCGGGACGCGTCTTGCGCTTCCTCGAGAGGTGCGAGTGGCGGGGCTGGGGTCATCGGCGAAGCTGGAACGTGGAGCGGGGGCCAGGACGATCGACGTTCGTGCGCTGCCCCGTCAAGCCGTCGCCGGACTGTCGTAAGGTCTGAATCCGGAATAGCGTAGAGACAAGCCGCCGGGATCCGAGCGACACATTCTCGGGTCTCACGGCGTTAGTGATACAGATGTGGCGCTTCTCACTCCAAAAAGTGATTGTACGAAGATGGTCAAGTTCCGTCCGCTTCTGCTCGTGGTTCTGTTCGGCGCGGCGGGTTGCGCCTCGTACCAGCCCGTTGAAATCTCGAGTCTCCAGCCGAGCGACCAGGTTCGACTCGAGTTGGACCAGGCGGAGCTCGCGAAGCTTCTGGCCTTCGTGGACCCTAGCACGCGCTCGGTCGGTGGCCGTTTCGTGAACGAGACGGGGGACTCCATGGCCATCGTCGTGCAGACGCCGACGTCCTTCATGCAGGTTTCCGTTCCCCTCAGCTCGATCGTGCAAACGCAACTCCGCACCGTAGACAATCGGACGACGTTTCTCTTTTCCGCACTCGCGGTGGGTGGAGTGGGGTTCTTGGCCTGGAAGGGTTTCGAGGGAGGTGGGTCCGACCCCCCCGGAGACGACACGGGTATCGACGAGACGAGGATCCCGCTGCTCGGCTTCCGCATTCCGTTCAGCTTTTCGTTCGGTCGCTGACGCGTCAGGCTTCTGCCATCATCCGACGATCGGGCGTCCGATCGCCATGACGCCGGCTAAAATGAGTCCCAGCGCGAGGAGTGTGCCCACGATGTGCGGCATGAAGGTCCGCTCGGCGACCGGGCGTCGCTTCATCACCGCGACCACCGCGTGGGCGACCACGACGGCGAACACCATGGGCATGATGTGTCCGCTCAACCGAGGATAGAAGTCCACGCCGCTCATCAAGTGTGCCACCCCCAAAAAGGCCGTGAGGTCGATCGCGCCCGTGAAAATCGCGGCGAGGACCCGCATGGTCTTGTCGTACTCTCGCTTCGTGGCCTGGCCGTATCCGGCGTAGCCAAGGACCAAAACGCCAGCGAGCAGAACGAGATAGCGTAGGCCCGAGTGCGCGTAAAAGAGCATGAATCTGGGTCCGGGTTGGGGTTAAGTCGTGGGTGTAAGATGTCGAAGCACCGCTTAATAAGGGCTTGCCGCGTCGATACTTGAAGCCTGCTGCCCCCGGAAGGCTTCTACTGCAACTTTTCTTGGGGCGCATCCGTATTCAGATTACGTGGGGTGGACGGGCAAGGGAAACTATTGTGACTCCTGGGTCCCAGGCCTATAGTCTACTTCGCTCTTTGGAGTTGCCCGTTGCGGAGAATCCGTGTCGGGCCAGTTTCATCTCATGGAGAGGAGGTAACATGTCCCGAAGCAATGTTTGCAATGGGATTCTCCGTAGGACCATGCGCACCCTGACCGTCGCGGCCTTTGCCGTGTTGGTCGGCTGGGCTCCCGCCCAGGCGCAAACCGGCACAGTGACCGGTTCAGTACGGGACGGCACCAACGGCCAGCCGATCGCCGGTAGCCAGGTGAGCATCCCGGCACTCAACATCGGTGCCCTGGCCAACAACGTTGGCCGGTTCCTGCTTCTCAACGTTCCGGCAGGAACGCACTCGCTGCAGTTCCAGTACATCGGCTACGGAACCGAGACGATGGAAGTCACGGTTACGGCTGGTGGAACCGCGACGGCCGACGCGCGACTCCGTTCGGAGGCGATCAGCCTCGACGCTGTCATCGTGACGGGCACCGCGGGCGCCGCACGGCGCCGCGAGATCGGTAACTCGGTCACGCAGATCAACGAAGCCACGATCGAGGCCGCACCGGTCTCGAACGTCGCGGACATCCTGCAGGGCCGCGCGACGGGTGCGACGGTTCTGAACAACGGCGGAATGGTCGGTGCCGGTAGCACGATCAAGCTGCGAGGCAACAACTCGATCTCGCAGGGCAACTCGCCGCTGATCTACGTCGACGGTGTGCGCATGCGCGCGACCAGCCTGATTCACTCCGACGAGGCAAATCAGGCAGCTAACCCGTTCGACGATATCAACCCGAACGACATCGCACGCATCGAGGTCATCAAGGGCGCCGCCGCGACGACGCTTTATGGCACCGAGGCAGCGGGTGGCGTCATCCAGATCTTCACGAAGCGTGGCGCCGCGGGCGCTCCGGCGTGGAGCCTGAGCGTCGACCAGGGTCTCAACACGATCGGCCACATCGGTCCGGAGCCCGTGGTCAACCCGACGGGTCTGGGGCTGAACAACTGCAACTACACGGATGGCGGAGGGGACGAGCAGTTCCCAGCCGACCCCTCGTGCCCCGAAAGCGGGTCCTGGTTCAAGGACGGCTACAAGCAGCGCTACAACCTCTCGGTTCGTGGTGGTGCGGAGCGCATGAACTACTTCATGTCCGCGGCCTGGGGTGACGAGCGTGGCGTGATGAACCCGGATGCTTGCAGCACGGATGCAGATGGCTTGAGCCAGTGTGGTGAGGCCGGCGGTTTCGTGAACCCCGAGCAGGGCCAGCAGGACTGGAGCCTTCGCGGAAACTTCTCGTTCTCGCCGACCGAAGACCTCGACATTCGGTTCAATTCGTTCTACAGCCACAAGTCCATCGACTGGCTGCCGGACGGAAACAACGCCGAGGGGCTTCTGCTCAACGTCTTTCGCGGTGGTAAGGACTATACGAACGACGAAGACGGCAAGACCCTGACGATGAAGCTGAACAACCTGAACGATCACTTCCTCACGGGTCTGAACCTGCTGTACAACCCGGGCAATGGCATCAGCCATCGCCTCAACACGGGTATCGACTGGACGCGCGCCACGTACCGTGAAGACCGCCCCTGGGGCTTCTTCTACAAACCGCTCGGTAATCGCGAGGTCGACGACCGCACGTTCCGTAAGCTGACGTTGGACTACGCGGGTACGTGGCAGGCCGACCTGTTGGGCGTGGCCTCCTCGTTCTCGTGGGGTGGTCAGATCTACAACGACTTCAGTTCCGGCATCAACGGCTTCGGCGACGACTTCGCCGGTCCGGGCGACAAGATTCTGGAGTCGGGTGCGGTGACGGAGGCCTTCGAGTACAACTCGCAGGTCACCTCCGGTGGTTTCTTCTTGCAGGAGCAGGTCGGCTTCGGTGACAGACTGTTCCTGACGGCCGGTCTGCGCGTCGACGGGCACTCGGCGTTCGGGTCGGACTTCGGTCTCGAGCCGTACCCGAAGGCTTCGATCGCATACATGATCTCCGAGGAGAGCTTCTTCCCGGAGGGCTTCGGTACGCTGAAGCTGCGCTCCGCGATCGGTGAGTCCGGCAAGGCGCCGGGCCTCTTCGACGCCGCCCGTACCTGGGCGTCGGTCGCGGGTGACAACGGCCAGCCGGCGGTTACGCCGGACAACCTGGGCAATCCGGACCTCGGTCCTGAGCGCACGCTCGAGTACGAGTTCGGTTTCGAAGGCTCGACGCTCGACGGCAAAGTCACGTTCGAGTACACGTACTACAACCAGACCACATCCGACGCGCTCATCGGCGTGACCCAGCTGCCTTCGGGCGGGTTCGTGGGCAACCAGCTCGAGAACGTGGGTGAGGTCAACAACAGGGGCCACGAGCTCTACCTCAACGCCATCCTGATCGCTTCCGACGACTTGTCCTGGGACATCGGTGGCCGCGTGTCGACGAACAGGTCGACGGTGGAGGATTTGGGTGGTCTCACGAGCATCGGCGTGGGATGGCGCAACTACGTCCGAGCTCCTGTCGAATGCACGGCGGCGAGGGCGAACGGTGCCGACTTCAACGGCATGGGCTTCATCGGACAGGGCTGCACCCCAGGTGACATGGTGAAATTCCCGCTTCCGGCGTTCTGCCACGACCGTGTGCAGAACCCGGATGAGATCGCTTCGCCGGTCTACGCCGAGCAGTGTCTCGGAGCGACCACGCCGACGCGGACGATCGGGCTCAACACGTCGCTCACGTTGGCCAGCCGGCTGACGTTCGACATCCTGGGCGAGGGCATGGGCGGACACGTGCTATCCTCCGGCACCGCATACCAGAACGTACGTCGTTCGGTGTGGCCGATGTGTCGCGAGACGTACGCCGCGATCGCAGCGGGCAACCGCGACAACCTATCGGCCGGTGAGCGCGCGCTTTGCGACCCGAGCCGTGTTCGGTATGGGATGTGGACGCAGACGGCGGACTTCTTCAAGATCCGGTCCGCTTCAGTGAGCTACCGTGTTCCGGAAGGCTGGCTGCCGTCGAGCATTCGTGCAGCGACGCTCCGCCTTCAGGCCCGCAACCTCGCGACGTTCACGGACTACGAGGGCGTAGATCCAGAGGCGTTCGAGGATGGTTCTGCTGAAGTCCTGTTCCGTCAGGAGTACTACAACCTGCCGCCGATCAGGAGCTTCAACTTCTCCGTCAAGATCGACTTCTAGAGCCAGAGGAACCAATCATGAGATTCATGAATATCCGCTGGCTTCCAGCAGTGGCCCTCGTTGCCACGTTCTGGATGACCGGCTGTAGTGACGAGTTGTTCGACGTCAAGAACCCGGGTCGTATTCTCGACGGCGACCTGAACACCACGCGTGGCATCAACGCGTTGGTGACCGGGATGTCGGCCGACTTCTCGGTGGGTTACGACAACATGTCGTTCGTCGGTGCGATTCTGGCCGACGAAATGGTGGGCTCGGGCAGCTACTTCTCGACGGGAAGGTACCGTCGGGGCCTGTTCGACTCCGAGGACTCGAACGGTCGTTGGGCAGAGGTGCAGCGTGCCCGCTGGGTGGCCGAGGGTGGCCTCCAGCGTATGGCCAGCATCGAGGGATTCACCTTTTCGGGTAACGCTCTGACCGCGCGTGCCTACCTGTTCGCGTGTCTCGCCAACCGCTGGTTCGGTGAGAACTTCTGCGAGGTGGTGTTCTCGCAGCCCTATTCGGAAGAGAGCCCAGGGCCAGGTGGAGAGATCGACGAGGGCGTAGTGCTGGCGAGGACGGCTGCGTTCCAACGCGCGATTCCCGCGTTGCAGCAGGCGGTCACCCACGGCGGGTCTGCCGGCGCTTCTGATATCGTATCGGCCGCGCACGGTGCGTTGGCCAGTGCGCACGTCGGAGTCGGAAACTGGAGCAGTGCCATGTCAGAGGCCGCCCAGGTAGCGACGAGCTTCGTGTATAGCGCGGAGTATTCGTCGAATTCCGGTCGTGAAGAGAGTCAGATCTGGGGTGAGACACACGGCCGTCACGAGATTTCGGCCTGGGGCACGCTCGCCGGTACGTATGGCGAAGGTGACCCGCGGACACCGTGGACCGACTGCGCCGCCGCCGGCAGCGGTTGCCCCTCGGGCAATGGCGCCGATGGCCAGACGATCCACTTCCGTCAGGAAAAGTACCCCACCAAGAACGATGACATTCCAGTGGTGAAGGGTACGGACATGCGGCTTCTCGAGGCTGAGAACGCCCTGATGAACGGCAACCTTGCGGGAGCCATGGCCAAGATCAACGAGGTCCGTGCGTTCCACGGTCTCGGTGCCTTGGTCGCGACCACGGTGGGTTCGATCACGGGTGGTACAGGCGGCGGGGCACACCCGACGTCGATGACCGGTTGGGATATTCTCGACCGCGAGCGCCATCTGACCCTGTGGTTGGAAGGACGCAGACTTTGGGATCTCGATCGGTGGGACCACCCGCACCTCGATGGTGGTGGAGTGGTGTATGAGGCGTCGGTTGCACGGCGTGCCTCTTGCTTCCCGATTTCCGATGACGAGTGCCAGGTTAACGACAACATCGATGGCACTACCAAGTGCTTCACGTCGTAGTCGACCTTCAGTAAGTAGGGGAACCGCCCCTGGCCTTCGGGCCAGGGGCGGTTTTTTGTCATCCACGAGGGCTCACGACGTATGTCGAGGCAGTGTCACTCTTTCGTTTGTTTCCGCGAGGGTGCACTGTTGCAGAC
>JAYZBT010000187.1:0-7550 GCA_036338615.1 Gemmatimonadota bacterium | reverse complement strand
CGGGTCCCGCGCTATGTCCCGAAAACATGGCGCTAGGGACTGGAGTGGTGGGGGCCTAGCCACGGTCCGCGTCCCTGGCAAACCGCTGGTCTTGGAGGCACTTTAGCTGCCCGCCTCCCGACCCTCCCGGTATCCATATGCTCGACAACCCGGATTCGACCTCCGTAGCCTACCGATTCGAGCTGCCGGACGGGACGAGCTATTCGTTCACCGTATCGGTCGGCGCACGGCCGCTCGAGCGGACCGTCTCGGATCCACCGGAGTGGGCGAAGCTGGACGTCCACGAATGCCCGCATTGCCCCCTCGACGCGACGGAGAGTCCCTGGTGTCCGGCGGCGCTGAGCTTATCCGACGCGGTGAAGACTTTTGGCGACCTGCGGTCCCACGAGCGTGTGGCGATGACAGTGACCACCCCGGAGCGGTCGTTCGTCTCCCCTGGGGCGGGCTGAGGGAGGTCCGGGCCGACCCGTGGACGACACGCATGCTCCGTTCATCGGCCTGACTACCTATCCGCGCAACGCGAGCGGGGCCTTCGATTTGCCGGGCGAGTACGTCGACGCCGTACGTAGAGCAGGGGGGATGCCCGTACTCCTACCGCCCGGTGACCACGGTGCCAACCCAGTGCTCGAACGCCTCGACGGGCTCGTTCTCACGGGTGGCGGGGACATCGACCCATCCCGGTACGGTGGCAGCGACCACGAGTCCGTCTACATGGTCGACCAGGAGCGCGACTCCAGCGAACTCGACCTCGCGCGGAGCGTTGTAGAGGAGGGCATACCGACCCTGTGCATCTGTCGCGGGACCCAAGTGCTGAACGTGGCGTTGGGGGGAACGCTGATCGAGCACTTGCCGGACGTCGTTGGCGAATCGGTCGCCCACTGCGCTCCGCCCCGAGAGCCGACTCCTCATCGCGTAGCCGTCGTGCCCGGGTCCTTCCTCGAGGCGGTCTTGGAGGAGCCCGAGTTCAGTTGCTTCTCGTGGCACCATCAGGCGCTACTCCATGTCGCGCCCGATCTCGATGTCGCCGCCCACGCCCCCGATGGAACGATCGAGGCGGTGGAGCTCCGCAGTCACCGATGGCTCGTCGGAGTGCAATGGCATCCCGAGCTCACGGCTGCGGACGACCCAACCCAGCAACGGCTTTTCGACGCCTTCGTGGAGGAAGCGAGGGGTCACCGAGGGTAGTCCCCTACCCTTCCATCGCCTCCCGCAGAAGCCGCCGGAACCCGCCCTCATCGAGTTGCAGCGGATTGCCGGCTACCGAAGGGTCGGCCAGCGCCAGTTCCGCGATTTCTTCCACACGATCGGACGCCACCCCGATCTCGGCCAACGTGTTCGGAATGCCGATCTCGTCCCGTAGCCTCAGAATCCAATCTAGTACGGTGTCGTAGGACGGCTGGGCCAGGCCGAGGTAACGGCCCAAGCGAACCATCCGGTCCTCGATTGCCGGACGGTTGAAGTTCAGCACATACGGCATCAATACCGCGTTCGTCAGACCATGGTGGGTGTCGAAGACAGCACCGATGGGGTGGCTCAGGGCGTGGATCGCGCCGAGGCCTTTTTGAAAGGCGGTCGCTCCCATTGCCGCGGCGGCCATCATGTGGGCGCGTCCGGTCAGATTCGTCCCGTCCGCGGCGGCCTTGGGAAGCCAGCGGTGGATGAGACGCATGCCCTCCAGGGCGATGCCGTCGGCCATCGGGTGGAATCCCGGAGCACAGAACGCCTCCAGGCAGTGGGCCAGAGCGTCCATCCCCGTGGCAGCGGTGAGATGGGCGGGCAGTCCGAGGGTGAGTTCGGGATCGCAGATCACTCTTTCGGGCAGCATGTTCGGATGGAAAATGATCTTCTTCGTCCGCGTCTCCGGGTCGCCGATGACCGAGGCGCGGCCGACCTCGGAGCCGGTACCCGCGGTGGTGGGCACGGCGACCACGGGCGCCATTCCGGGAGCGTGCACCCGCTCGGACCAGTCCTCGCGATCCTCGAAGTCCTGGATGGGCCGGCTCTGCCCCACCATGAGCGCGACGGCCTTACCAGCGTCCAAGGCGCTACCTCCGCCGAAGGCGATCACCCCGTCGCAGGCCCCGGCTCGATAGGAATCCACACCGTCGGAGATGTTGGCGGCCACGGGATTGGCCCGGATGCCCGAGAACACCGTCGTGGGCAGCCCCCCCGCCTCGTTGGCGGAGAGAACATCGGCGACCATCTGGAAGCGGCTGAGACCGGGGTCGGTCACCAGCAGCGGCCGCGCCATCCCGAGCTCGCGGCACGCATCGGCCAGCTCGCCGATGCGGCCGGGGCCGAAGCGCACCTCGGTGGGATAGTGCCAATTCCCTTGCAGCGTCGTCGGGTCGACGTTCATGGGGTTACACCTGTAACCGGAGGTGAAACGACTTCGGCCGCGTGAGCACGTCGTACGCGAGCACCGACAGGGCGCATCCCCGGCCCGACTCCTTCACGCCCACCCACGCCAGCGCCGGGTCGAGGTAGTCGCAACGGTTCATGAACCACGTGCCCGTGTCGATGCACTCGCCGATGCGGATGGCTGCTTCCACATCAGGGGTGCAGACACAGGCCGTGAGTCCGTATCGGCTGTCGTTCATGAGGCGGATCGCCTGCTCGTCCGACGCGACCTCCATGACGCCGACGGCAGGGCCGAACGTCTCCTCGGTCATGAAGTCCATGCCGTGATCGACGTCGATGAGCACCTGGGGTGCGAGATAAGGAGTGCCGGGGTCATCGGCCTCGAAGCCCGCGGGATCGATCAGCGCCTGCGCACCTCGAGCGACCGCGTCGGTCACCTGGCGCCGCACCAATTCGGCAGCGCCGGTTCGTACCATGGGGCCCAGCGTGGTGTCGGCATCCCGCGGGTCTCCCAGTCGCAACGCCCGCACCGACTCCGCAAAGCCGTCGACGAAGCGCGGATAGACTTCAGAGTGCACGTAGATGCGCTCGATACCGCAGCACGACTGGCCGGCGTTGTAGAACGCGCCGTCCGCCAGCAGTGCCGCCGCGTGCTCCACATCCGCGTCCGCTCTGACGTAGGCAGGATCCTTACCGCCCAATTCGAGCCCCGTGCCGACGAAACGATCACTGGCGGCACGTTGAATCGCCCGCCCGCCTTCCACCGAACCGGTGAAGGCAACGAAGTCCACGCGCCGATCGCCCACCGCGCTGGCGACCAGGTCGTGCCCCATGTGCAGCTGTTGGAAGACTCCGTCCGGTAGTCCCGCGGCAGCGAACGCCTTGGACAACCGCTCCGCGCAGAGGGGGGTTTGAGCCGAGTGCTTGAGCAGTACGACGTTGCCGGCCATGAGCGCGGGCACGATCGAGTTCACCGCGGTCAGATACGGGTAATTCCACGGTGCCACGACCAGCACGACACCGAGCGGCTCACGCCGGATGAATCGCCGGAACCCCGGTTTGGGCCCCACGTCGAGGTCCGCCAGCGCCACTGTCGCCAAAGCGATCATGTGCCTGGCTCGCTCCTCGAAGCCGTCGATCTCCGACGGCGACTGGTGGAGAGGCCGTCCCATCTGCCACGTGATCTCTGCGGCGGTCTCTGCCCGCCTGCCCGCAAAGGCATCGACGGCGCTGGTCAGGAGAGCCGCGCGGGCATCCACCGGCACCCGGCTCCATTCGGAGAGCGCCGTACGGGCCCCCGCCAGGGCTCGCTCGAGAGCTTCGGCAGACGCGAGCGGCCGCTCCGCCACGACCCGTCCGTCGATGGGCGAAATCGCTCGAAGCAGCCCCTCATCGGGCATCGTCATGCGCGCTCGAAGTTTCTCCGGAGGTCCCAGTCCGTCACGCGACGGTCGTGCTCGGACTGCTCCCAACGACCCGCGTGCAGGTAGTGCTCGATGACGCGATCTCCGAGGGCCTCGCGAAGAATCCGGGAGCCGTCCAACGCTTCCAGGGCCTCTCGAAGCGTCGCGGGCACATCGGGCGCGTCCGCCGCCGCATACGCGTCTCCGGTGAACTCGGCGCCGAGTTCCAGACGTTGCTCGATGCCGTGAAGTCCCGCGGCGATGGTCGCGGCCATGGCGAGGTAGGGGTTTGCGTCCGCTCCTGGAATTCGGCATTCGACGCGGGTGGCGCTGCCAGGTCCCAGGGCGCGGAACCCCACCGTGCGATTATCCGTGCCCCAGACGGCCTTCGTGGGCGCAAACGACCCCGCCTGAAACCGCTTGTAAGAATTGATGTACGGAGCCAGGAAGTAGGTCATCTCGCGAGCCAGTTCCACCTGACCGGCCAGGTACCAGCGGAAGAGAGCCGACATCCCGCGCGGGTCGGATTCGTCACCAAAGAGTGGCGCCCTGGAAGTCGCATGCCACAGCGACGAGTGCAGGTGGCAACTGTTGCCGGCGAGATCATCGTTCCACTTCGCCATGAACGTGATGGCCTTGCCCTGCAGGTGCGCGATCTCCTTCGCGCCATTCTTGTAGATCGCGTGCCGGTCCGCCATCTCCAAGGCCGAGGCGTATCGCAGGTTGATCTCCTGCTGCCCAGGCCCCCACTCGCCCTTCGACGACTCAACCGGGATGCCGGCCCCCTCCATCCCGTTACGGATGGCGCGGATGAGTGGCTCACCCTTGCTCGTCTGCAGGATGTGATAGTCCTCGATGTACCAACCCGCGGTCTCCAGGTCGTGATAATTCTTGCCCGCGGCGCTCTCGTAGGTCTCGTCGAATACGTAAAACTCCAGCTCGGTCGCCATCTTGACGACGTAGCCCGCCGCCTCGGCCCGCGCGATCTGCCGTTTGAGGATCGCGCGCGGGGAATGAGGCAACTCTCGACCGTCCTGGTCCAGGCAGTCGCCCAGCACCAGCGCGGTGCCCGGAAGCCAAGGGATGAGGCGGGCCGTGGCAAGATCTGGCCGCACGGAGAAGTCGCCGTACCCCAGGCCCCACGAGGCCACTCGATACCCCGGAACCGGCGTCATCTCCATGTCCACGGTGAGCAGGTAGTCGCAAGCGTGCATTCCATCCACTACGTGGTCCCGGAAATACGCACCGGTGACCCGCTTGCCCACGAGGCGACCCTGCATGTCAGGGAGGCATACCAGCACCGTGTCCACGGTGCCATCCTCAATGGCCGCCCGCAGTGTCTCCTCGGGTGTGTGTTCAGTCATCTCTTCGCACCTGCTCTTCCGCTTGGGATCTCGCCTTTGCGATCTCGCGCACCGCGAAGGCCTCCTCCGGTGAGGAGACCAGCGTCTTCCGGCTGTACACCGCGAAGTAGGTGAGGCCGGCGAGGAACCACATCGCACACCCGTACACCCCCACGCGATAGTCCGCGTTTATGAAGAGAAAGACCAGCGTGACGGCCGCAATGCCGCCGGCGGTGACAGCTCCAGCGATTCCCAAGCGGCTCACGTAGGGACGCTCGATGTGGGGCAAGCGGCACCGCATGAGCACGAACGAAATCATCTGCATGATATACGCGATCACGGCACCGAAGACGGCCATGTTGAGCAACACCGCTCCGACGGGGTTGTCCTGGGGAGCGAAGTGGATGGTCAACGCGACGGCATACCCGATGAGCGCGCCCACAACGAGGGCGACGTGAGGGGTCTGCGTACGCGAGGTGACGGAGAGCCACCGGGGGAAATATCCTGCGCGCGAGAGCGAGTAGATGTTGCGCCCATAGGCATAGATGATCGTATGGAAGCTCGCCACGAGACCCGCCACCGCCATCGCGGCCAAGAACTTGGTGCCGATCCCCTGCCCGAAGATCGTGCTGAATCCCAAGAGTAGCGGTTCGTCCGACGTCCCGATCTCAGCGGCACCGGGGGGAATACCAGCGTTCAGGAAGAGCGTCAGAAAAGCACAAACGACAAGGGTCAGCAGCCCCAGCATGATCCCTCGCGGCATGTCACGCTGAGGGTCGTGGGACTCTTCGGCGGCCAGCGGGAGTTCTTCGATCGCTAGATAGAACCAGATGGCGAAAGGGAGCGCCGCCGCCACACCGGCCCACCCGCGCGGAAGCCACGCACTGGCGCCAGGTTGCGGTTCGATGTTCAACGCATGCTCCCACGAGAAGTGTTGGAGAGCGCCGATATAGAAGACGATCAATATCGCCAAAGCGACGAACGTGATGATGAGAGTAAACCGAAAACTGATCTCCACCCCCCAGACGTTGAGCCCCACGAACATCATGTACGCGAGTGCCCACCAGAGCGGCGCTAGTGTGTCCGGGGTGCCAAAAATCGCGCCGAGATATCCGCCGATCCCCACGACGATGACCGCCGGTGTCAGCACGTACTCCATGTTCTCTGCCAGCCCCGTGACGAAGCCGCCCCAGGGGCCCAGCGCCGTGCGCCCGAAGGAATAGGCACCGCCGGTGTGCGGGAGCGCAGGGGACATCTCCGAAATTGCGTCGCAGAGGCCGATGTACATCACCGTGATGATGACCGTGGCCACGAGAAGCCCGCCAAAGCCCCCGGCCGTAAGTCCGAAGTTCCAGCCGAAGAAGTCCCCGGAGATCACCGCGCCCACGCCCAGCGCCCAGAGCGACCAGACCCGAGCGTGCCGGCGAAGCAGGCGCTTCTCGAAGTACTCGGCATCGACCGCCTGGTACTGGACGCCGCCCACCGGGTCGTGATCCGACAAAGAATCTCCTTCGTGGTCGAGTGGCGCCTGCGCCGAATAGGTGACAACCGAACATGCGCCGGAGCCTGCGGCAAACCGGCGCTCGGCCCCTTGCATGACGTATTCGACCTGGAAGTTCCGTAGGAACTCCCGCCGCCGGACACCGCAAGGCGCCTGTTCGTACCGCGAAGGGAACGAGCGGTCCCAGATGGGGCCGCGGTTCCAGCTCATGTATTCCGCTGCGGCTGAGCGCCTCAGAGGTCCCGGGGCCAGAGCTCCGGCGCACCGGCCAACTCAACCGGAGCGAAGTCGCGTAAGTCCAGAGTGGCTATTGCTCGCGCGCCGATCCGCTCGGCAATCGCCATGACAACCGTATCGACCAAGCCGAGTGAAAGGTCGGCGTACTGCGCGTCGAGCTCGCGGGCGCGCTTCAAGTCGGATGCACCGTCCCACTCGACATAAAAGAGCCCCTGCGCCAGATCCGCGCGAAACGCCCGGGCAGTCGCGGGACCCAGCCGGGAGGCGACGATGTAGTCCACCTCTGGCAGGATCGCCCAAGGAAGCACCCACTGGTCGGGCTGCGCCTCGAACGAGCGCCGAAGCACCTCGTGATGTGAATCATCCGAGTCGACGAGCGCGACGATCGCCCCGGTGTCCGCGACGATCACAGATTCTCACCCATGCCGCTCAAAAGGTCCTCGGACCGTTCCGCGAGGCAGCCATCTCCGCTCCTCCCGGCGCCTATGCTGCTCGGGAAGATTCGGGGCGCTCTCTTTTCTGCATACTCCGATACCGCCACCCGGATCAACTCCGCGGTCGACCGGCCTTCTGACGCGGCGAGAGCCTTCATCCGGCGGTAGTCCGCGGAGTCGAGGTATACCGTGGTTTTCATCGTGGCCATCGCCCAATATATATATAGTTACCATATGTGGTATCCACTGCCCTTGCGCGAACACCCTGCAA
>JAYZBT010000186.1:0-10191 GCA_036338615.1 Gemmatimonadota bacterium | reverse complement strand
GATCTGTTCGTAGCCGACCGCAGTCCCGGTCGCCCGGTAGAATTGGGCCGAGCCACCTCCAAGAAAGAAGGCGTCTGCTGAACTGGCCAGATCGAACGGATGTCCGAAGTCCGACATGGATTGCAGGCGGTGGTAGGCTTCGGCAGTCCAGCGGCTCGACTCCGGACCCCACAGCAATCCGGCGGCCACGTTGAGCTCTCGGTCCCCGCTCCCGAGACGGACGCTGCCATCGAAGTCGAACTTGGGTGTGAGCGGTACAGTAACCGCGGTGCCCATGCTGAGTCCTTCAACGCGGTTGTAGCGAAGCATCCCGCGTTCGAGGCCCCACGCGAGCCGGGGTCGGAAGCGTTGGTAGGTCGGCAACCGTCCCGCGAGTTCCTCTTCCAGCCGCTCGATCTCGCCCGTGGTGAAGGTCAGCGGAGATCGTTCGCCGAACGTCTCCGAGAGGTCTGGAGACGCCCGAAGCTCCTCGGCGGTCGGCACGATAACGATGGACGGGTTCAGGTTTCCGTCCTGGTCCATGTCGATGTTCTGTTGTCGCCTCCATCCGTCCGGCAGGTCGCCCTCCACGAGCAGATCCGTCTGCGCCTCGTTTACGATGTAGCTGCTGACGCTCCACTCGACGGTGATCGGAATGCGAAGGAACGCACCGAGTCGAGCCTCTCCCTGGCAGGCGAATCTCCTCGGCAGCCAGTATCGCTGCTCCTGGAGACTGTATTCGACCGTTATGTAGTCGATCTCCGCCTCGATCGGCTTGAGGAAGCCAGGCACATCGTCGGACTCTCCCGGTTCATCGATCGCCAGGTTGTACGGCCGCCCCGGCTTGTAGGTCGCGCGCACCAGCGACGCAGATTCAGACTCGAACCAGAGGGAGCCCGCGACGAGATTGAAGTCGGCGCGCCGAGGCTCGACCAGTACCTCATACAGGACCAGGTCGGGTTGGTCGGACGGGAGGTCGATGCGCAGCGTGTCCCCGGACGAGAAGCGGTAGTGCGACAGGGCTGTATCCGCGAGCGGGTCCAGCGCCCAGTTGTCATCTCCAAAGCGCAGGCGGTCACCACCGGGGTCGAAATCGAAGCCGGGCATGTCGGTTTCATCGAGCAGGTCGTCGGCCATGTCCCGCTCCAACTCCTGGTTGGCCCGCACGCCTACGAAGGAGGTGTCCCCGAGGGTCAACATGGGCTCCGGTCCCCCCGGACGACCGGTGTCGAGTCCGGCGATGGGAATCGCGGTCCGCATCCCCGTCCACTGGATCACGCGCGTGCCATCGGAGGTCCAGCGAATGTTGGCGATTCGCTCGTGCTCGAAGAGGCCCCGCTCACGGCGAAAACGGAACGCGGTGAGACCGATGTAGATGCGCTGGCGGAGTTTGCCCTCGTAGCTGTCGATGCCCGCGACGGTGAGGAGCCGAGCGGCGCGCGCCCGCGACAACAGTGCCTCCACGGAGGGGTCTTTGTAGGCGTCCAGCCCGCGGTCGTCCTGAGCCTCGAGCGGTCTGCTGAAAACAGCGGCGGAGGCGCTGATCGACAGGAACAGGAGTCCGCTTGCAACCCGTCGTCCTATGGTCCGTTGCCGCTTCTGGGGACCTGAGGTACCGTATTCCGAGACTGCACGTAGCGTTGCGCGCGACGCGATCCTCGAATCGTGTCGAACAACGGGAGTATCGATGATTCGCTTGCTCAGTTTGGCCCTCGTGTCCCTGTCAATCGTGGTTTCCCCGCTCTCTGCACAGAGCGTTCCTACTCCGAGAGAGTACTTCGGGTTCGACATCGGTGAGGACCGGAAGCTGGCGAACTGGGATCAACTTACCGCCTACTACGAGATCCTGGCGAGCGGCAGTCCGCGTATCTCCATGGAGTCACTCGGGCCCACAGAGATTGGCCAGCCGTTCGTGATGTTGACCATCACGAGCCCTGAGAATCACGAGCGGCTCGAGGAACTGCACGAGATCCAGATGAAACTGTCGGATCCACGCACGGTTTCCGGCGAGGACGAGCTCGACCGGCTCTTCGACATGGGCAAGACCGTCGTGATGATCACCCACGGCATCCACGCAACCGAGGTCGGCGGCAGTCAGTCGGCAGCCCGACTCGCGCACATCATGGCGTCCTCGAACGACGAGAAGATTCTCGAGATCCTGGACAACGTGATTTTTCTGCAGATCCCGTCCCTGAACCCCGATGGCTTGCAGTGGGTCGCAAACTGGTACAACGAGCATGTGGGCACCGAGTTCGAGGCCGCGCCGCTTCCATGGCTCTACCAGTTCTACACCGGTCACGACAACAATCGCGACTGGTATGCCTTCACACAGAATGAGACCATACACACGGTCGCGGCCCAGAACGACTGGCATCCGCAGATCGTGCATGACATCCATCAGATGGGTGGCAACGGGGCGCGAATCTTCTTTCCCCCGTATATCGAGCCGTGGGAGCCGAACATCGACCCGGCGCTCACCGCCGCGGTGAGCCAGCTGGGCACGTACATGGCGGCTGAGCTCACCTCCCAGGGCAAGAAGGGCGTCGTGGTCAATGCGCAGTACGATGCCTTCACCCCCGCACGTGCCTACATGCACTATCACGGCGGCGCCCGAATCCTCTCCGAGACGGCGTCGGCGCGTCTCGCGTCCCCGACCACCGTCTCCCCCGATCGTCTCGGGCCGGGGCGCAACTTCGACGCCAGCAAGCGTTCGTGGAACTTCCCCAACCCGTGGGAAGGCGGCGCCTGGGGCTTGCCGGACATCGTCGACTATCAGACGTCGGGCGCTCTCGCGCTGCTGACCAATGCGGCCAAGAACCGCCGATACTGGCTGGAGAACTTCTACGGCGTGAACAAGCGGGCCGTGGACAAATGGGACCAGTGGCCGGACGCTTGGATCATTCCCGCCGAGCAGGACAACCAAACGGGCGTGAAGTACGCGCTGCGCTCGCTCGTGATGGCGGACGTGGAGGTGCACCGGGCCGAGACGAGCTTCGCGATCCAGGGAATGCAGTTCCCCGCGGGCAGCTACGTGATCCCGATGAAGCAGCCCTATGCGGGCTTCGCGAATTCGATGCTGGAGATTCAACACTACCCCGACCTTAGGGAGTATCCGGGCGGCCCACCGCAGCGTCCCTACGACGTGACCGCGCACACCTTCGGATACTTGTTCGACTTCGAGGCGGTTGCCATCGACGGAGACCTGGGCGTCACCCTCTCCGAGGCGATCGACGCACCCGACTTCGACTTCGTATTGCCCGACCACCTCAGCGGGTCCGACGTTCCGCGGATCGCGATGTACAAGTCGTGGCAGGAGCCGATGCCGGCCGGGTGGCAACGCTGGGTCTTCGACGAATACCAGATGCCGTACGACACGCTGCACGACGCGGACATCCGGGGTGGGGGGCTGAGCGACTACGACGTGCTCATCTTTCAAGCCCAGGACGCGGGTTCGATCCGATCCGGGTTTCGGGAGGGCCAACTTCCACTGCAGTACACCGGTGGACTCGGTGACGTGGGTGTGGCTGCGGTGGAGGCGTTCGTTCAGAACGGCGGACGTGTCATCGCGATCGAGGCCGCGACCGACTTCGTGGTCGATCTTTTCGACCTCGACGTCTCCAACGCGACCCGCGGCCTGTCGAATTCCGACTTCTATATCCCGGGTTCGATTCTCCGCCTGGAGCTCGACGCCTCTTCCGAAATCAACGAGGGCATGAGCAATGAGATGTCTTCGTGGTATTGGCGGAGCAGCATGGCGTATGAAGTGAATGATCCCCGGATCCGCGTGGCGGCCCGCTACGGATCGGGTGATCCCCTTTTGTCAGGGTGGGTGCTCGGGGGTGAGCGCATCGCGGGCAAGCCGGCGATCCTCGAGGCCGACATCGGCGAAGGCTCGGTCGTGCTCTTCGGGTTCCAGCCGAACTATCGCGCGCAGACGGTCGCGACCTGGCCGCTTCTGTTCAACGCGATTCGCAAATGAGCAAACGAGGGAGTGGTAAGCCTTCCTGCCCGGAGTGCGGCAAGGCGGCGACGGGCAACTTCTGCGAACACTGCGGCGCCAATCTGGGCGGGCGGTTCTGCAACCAGTGCGGCGCCGAGATCGCGCCCAAAGCAGAATTCTGTAACCGGTGCGGCGAGGGGGCAGCGGGCGGCGCTGCCGACGGGGGTGCTCATCGCGCCGCCGCGGCCGCCGCGGTAGGGGGACAGAATCTGCCCTGGTGGATCGCAGGTGTCACGATGTTCGGCCTGATCGTGGTGGTGGGGACCCAGATGGTGAGGTCAGGCGGGCCGTCGGAGCCGGCTCCGGTGCAGCCCGCCGGCCGTCTCGGCACGGGCGCGCCGCCCGACATCAGCCAAATGACCCCGATCGAGGCGGCCAACCAGCTGCACGACCGCATCATGAGGGCCGAATCGGGGGGGGACTCCGTGGGCGTCCGACAGTTCATGCCCATGGGGCTCGCCGCATACGAGCGAGCGCGACCGTTGGATGCGGACGGCCTCTTCCATCTCTCGCAGTTGCAGAGTACGGCCACCCGTCTCGAGGAGTCGCTCGCCACCGCGCTGCAGATCCTCGACGCCAACCCCGACCACCTGCTGGGGCTCAGCGCTGCTGCGGAGGCCGCTGCCGAACTCGGACGTACTGAGGAGGCCGCGGCCCACTACCAGCACATCGTCGATGTGTACGACGCACAGATGGCGACTCAGCTCGTCGAGTACCTCAACCACGGTCCCATCACGAACAACCTGCGCAACGTCGCCGAGGCATTCCTGGCCGGTAGGTGACGCCGGCCGGCGGCCTGAATCCCCATGCGCGTCTATCTGACCGGCGGTACGGGCCTCCTGGGGTCCCACGTCGCTCAGGAGCTGAGGGACGAGGGGCACGAGGTCGTCGCCGTACACCGCTGCGGCGCGAACACACGGCTTCTGGAGGAGCTCGAGTGCGAGTTGGTCGAGGGCGACGTTCGCGATACCGCCGAGGCACTCGCGCGCGGCATGACTGGCTGCACGCATGTCGTACACGGCGCGGCGCTCGTCTATACCAGCGGCGAGTGGCCCGAGGTGCGGGCGGTGAACGTCGATGGGACGCGGAATGTTCTGACGGCGGCTGTGCAGGTCGGGGTTGGACATGCCTTGCACGTCTCTTCGGTAGCGGTCTACGGTCCCGTTGATGGGTCGGTGACAGAACACACATCCATCGATTCGATCATTCCCGCGGCTGACCTGTACGCCCGTTCCAAGCGAGAGGCCGAGGAGGTGGCACGCGGTATCGAGCGTCTTCAGGGCCTGCCCATTTCGATCGTCCGCCCCTGCGCGGTTTACGGCGAGCGAGATCGGCTCATGGTCCCGGGCTTGCTGAAGATTCTGCGGATGCCGGTCGTTCCGCTCATGGGGCCTGGAAGCAACACGGTGCCGGCGGTCTACGCCGGCAACTTGGCCGGGGCGATGCGCTTGGTATCGATCGCCGCCCGCGGCGGCACCACCTATGACCTCGGTCGCGACTACCCGCTTAGGCAGCGCGACCTACTCGAGGGCTTGGCGAGGGGACTCGGTAAGCGGATACGCTTCGCGGAGATCCCGGCCGGTCTAGTGGGTGGCACTGCCCGACTCATGGATCGTCTGGGTATATCGACGCCGGGTGCGAAACATCTTCCCATCTCTCGAGTGGTGCGCCTGGCCCTCGGTGACAACCCCTACGCTTCCGAGCGGGTCCGTCAGGAGCTAGGGTGGGAACCCGCCCACGAGCATCGAGACGCGCTGGAACGAGCGGCACGGTGGGCCGGGGACAACCTCTGAACTCGGGAGCACTCGATAGCCTCCGACCATTGTACGGAAACCCCGCCTGAAGCTACCTTTTTTTGCTCCCTACCGACGTCGCGCCACCGAGAGAGAGGTGGAACTACCGGACTCGACGGGGGCATTTTCGTGTAGGGATGCTGTGTCGCAGCAGATGTGGTCGCCCACACACCGACACCGCGGGCCGGAGGATCGAGTGAGCAAAACCGCGACGGAGAAGCCGTACGGCTACGCGCCCACCGGGAAAGACACCGGGGTCGTGAAGCCGAAGGGTACCTCGAAGATCCGGGCCCACGAGGGACTGGAGACGATCGATATTCGGTCGCGGAAGCCCTCGTGGTTGAAGGTCCGCTCGCCCGGAGGCGCCAACTACCTGCGGCTGCAGAAGATGATGCGCTCGGAGGGGCTTCATACCGTCTGCGAAGAGGCCAGCTGTCCGAACATCGGCGAGTGCTGGGAGGCCGGTACCGCCACCTTCATGATCCTCGGCGACGTCTGCACGAGGGCGTGCAAGTACTGCGGTGTCGCCCACGGTCTTCCGACGGTGCTCGATACTGACGAACCGCGGCGCGTGGCCTCGACGGTCGCGAACATGGCGCTGGAGCACGTGGTGATCACGAGCGTCAATCGGGACGAACTGCCCGACGGCGGCGCCGGTATCTACGCGGAAACGATCACCGCCATCAAAAGGGCTGTTTCCGGCTGCTCGGTCGAAGTGCTCATCCCGGATTTCAAGGGCGACGAAGCCGCATTGCAAACCGTCGTCGATGCGCAGCCGGCCGTCCTGGGTCACAACCTCGAAACCGTTGAACGCCTGCACCCCGACGTGCGGCCCGGGGGCCGATACTGGCGCTCGATCTCCTACCTGGGCGCTGTGAAGCGGCTCGATCCCGGGGTGATCACCAAGACGGGCATCATCCTGGGCATGGGCGAAGAGCACGACGAGGTCAGGCAGGCGATGTCCGATCTGAGGGAGGCCGCTGTCGATGTGCTCACGCTCGGGCAGTACCTGCGCCCCTCGGTGATGCACATCCCGGTGGCGAGTTGGGTCACTCCGGAGGAGTTTGCAGAGTACAAGCGTATTGGCGAAGACGAATTCGGGTTCAAGCATGTCGAGTCCGGACCGCTCGTGCGCTCCAGTTATCACGCCAAGGATCAAGCTCGCGAGGTGGTGGCAGGGGGACCGGGGAAGATCCAGGCGGTTCTGGAAGCCGACATTCCCGCGCCGGCAGAGGTTCGGCTGAACCTCGTACAACTCGAGGTCGGCCGCCCCGGTCGAGCGGTCACGGGAGCCTGAGATGGTCGAGACGAAGACCAAAAAGAAGAGCATGCCCAAGAAAGACCAACTGTCGTTGCACGGTGTGAGCCCTGAGTTGGCCATCGATATGATGGGGGACATGCTGCTCTATCGGCGCTTCGAGGAAAAAGCCGAAGAGGCTTATGCGATTGGGAAGATCGGCGGCTTCTGCCACGTGCACATCGGACAGGAAGGCGCGGCCGCGGGCAGCATCAAGCCGTTGCGCGAAGACGACTACGTCATCAGCGCGTACCGCGAGCATACGCAGGCGATCGCGAAGGGGGTGCACCCCAACGCAGTGATGGCCGAGCTATTCGGTCGCGTCGACGGTGCGTCCGGCGGCAGGGGCGGATCCATGCACGTCTACGACAAGGACTGCCGGTTCATGGGCGGTCACGGCATCGTCGGCGGCCAGGTCCCGCTCGCGACCGGCATCGCCTGGAAGATCAAGTACAACGACGAAGACACGGTCGTCATCGTCTACATGGGCGACGCGGCCGTGAACCAGGGCGGGTTCCACGAGGCCCTGAACATGGCTGCCGTGTGGGAGCTGCCGGCCATCTACGTGGTCGAGAACAACGGGTACGGAATGGGCACCGCCTTCAGCCGAGTGTCGAAGACCGACATGTCCGCGAAGCCGGTCCCGCATGGGGTGCCGGCGAGCCATGTGAACGGTCAAGACGTGCTCGCCACCTACGCACATTTCCGTGAGCTGATCGCCGAGGTTCGCGGTGGCGGTGGTCCGCGTTTCGTGGATCTGCAGACATACCGGTTCCGCGGCCACTCGATGTCCGATCCCGTTTCCGGCACCTATCGCCCGACCGAGGAGGTCGAGCGCAACACAGCGGAAGAAGACCCCATTTCGATCTTGCGAGATCGGCTGATCGCTGGCGGACACCTCGATCAGGACGGCCTCGAGGAGATGGACAAAGAGGCCCGCCAGATCGCACAAGACGCTGTCGACTTCGCGGACGCTTCTCCTTTCCCCGAGCCCTCGACGCTGTACGACAATGTTTGGGCGGAGATCAACGAGCACGGACGCCTCTTCTTCGACGGAAGGCAACGCCCATAATGGCTGTCATCACCTACCGTGAGGCGCTCAACGAAGCGCTACGCGAAGAGATGGAACGCGATCCGGTCGTCTTCCTCATGGGCGAGGAGGTCGCTGAGTACGACGGCGCGTACAAGGTTTCGAAAGGCCTGCTCGAGGAATTCGGAGACAAGCGCGTTGTCGACTCTCCCATCAGCGAGTTGGGCTTCACCGGACTCTGTGTGGGCGCTTCGATGGCAGGACTGCGGCCCGTCGTAGAGTTCATGACCTTCAACTTCGCGTTCCTCGCGATCGATCAGGTCATCAACAACGCGACGAAGATGTACTACATGTCGGACGGGCAGTTTCCGATGCCGATCGTCTTCCGGGGACCGACGGGCGCGGCGCTGCAGTTGTCCGCGCAGCACTCGCAGGCGTGCGAGACGTATTACTCGCACGCTCCAGGGTGCAAGGTTGTTACGCCGGCCACGCCCGCGGACGCAAAAGGGTTGCTGAAGGCCTCGATCCGCGACAATGACCCGGTAGCCTTCATGGAAGGCGAGACGCTCTACAACTTCATGGGTGAGGTCCCCGAGGACGACGACTACGTCATCCCGCTGGGCGTGGCCGATCTGAAGAACGAGGGCTCGGACGTCTCGATCATCACGCACGGCAAGATGGTGCACGTGGCGCTCCAGGCCGCCGCCAAGCTCGACAAGGACAATATCGGCGCGGACGTGCTGGATCTGCGCACGATCCGCCCACTCGACATGGACGCGATTCTGAAGACCGTGAAGAAGACGAACCGCGTCGTTTACCTCGAGGAAGGTTGGCCGTACGCTGGAACCGGGGCGCAGATTGTCTCGATGATCCAGGAAGAGGCCTTCGACCACCTGGACGCGCCGATCCTGCGTGTGACGCAGGCCGACATCCCGATGCCGTACGCCAAGAACCTCGAGATCCTGGCTAAGCCCTCCGCGGACCGGGTCATCGAGGCATGCAACAAGGTGCTCTACCGGTGATCGCCTCCGGACACGGCCCGAGTGGCCGAGGACGACTCTAGATATGGCGACCAAAGTCCACATGGAGGCGCTTTCTCCGACGATGGAGGAAGGACAGCTCGTGCAGTGGCTCAAGGGTGAGGGCGACGCCATCGCGAACGGTGATCTGCTCGCCGAGATCGAGACGGACAAGGCCACGATGGAGTTGGTCGCGCGTGGCGAGGGCCTGCTTCGCAAGATATTCCTCGACGCGGGTGGCATCGCGGAGGTCGGCTCGGTCATCGCTGTCATCGCGGCGGCGGACGAGGACATCTCGGGGATAGAGGGTGTGACCGGTGGTGCTGCAGCGACTGCGCCGGCGGACGAGACCGCCGCGCCCACCGCGCCGGAGCCCGCCCCGCAAGCGGTTTCCGCGCCTCCGGCCGTGCCGCCCCCTGAGACTTCGGCCCCCGCCGTCGTCCCTCCGGCTTCCCCGGTACCTGGTGGCCGCATCAAAGCGTCTCCACTGGCTCGTCGTCTCGCCGAAGAGATGGGGGTGGACATCACGCGCGTCTCCGGCTCGGGCCCGGGCGGCCGAGTGGTCAAGCGCGACGTCGAAACCGCGAAAGCAGCCGGCGTCGCGGCTCCCGTTGCCGCTCCGGCCACGTGGGCTTCGGACGGCGCGGAGTACGAAGACGTCCCGACCTCGCAGATGCGAAAGGCGATCGCGAAACGGCTCGTCACCTCGATCGGGCCGGTGCCCACCTTCTACCTCACGGTCGACGTGGACATGGGCCGCGTGATGGAGGCCAGGAAGAGCATCAACACGATGCTCGAGAAGAACGGCATGAGGATTTCTATCAACGACATCCTGCTTAAGGCGATCGCCGGCGCCCTGCGTCAGCATGCGAACTGCAACGCCCAGTGGCATGATGGCTTCGTTCGCCGTTTCAATTCGGTGCACCTAGGCGTCGCGGTCGCGATCGAGGACGGCCTCATCACACCCGTCGTCAAGAACGCCCACGCCAAGGGGATCGCGCAGATCAGCGCCGAGGTTCGTGAGCTCGCGGGCCGGGCCCGCGAAAAGAAGCTGCTGCCCGACGAGTACACGG
>JAYZBT010000185.1:0-24984 GCA_036338615.1 Gemmatimonadota bacterium | reverse complement strand
CGGCCTCAACGACGGTGCGGCCGCCGTGGTGGTGTCCTCCCTCGAGTACGCAGAGGCGCACGGGCTCGAGGTGGACGCGTTCATCCGAGCGTATGCGGTTGCAGCGACGGAGCCGCAGGATCTTTTCTTCGCTCCCATCGCCGCCGTGAACGGGCTGATGCAGAAAGAAGGGAAGGCGATCGGGGACTACGAACTCGTAGAAGTGAACGAGGCCTTCGCGGTGCAGGCGATCGCGGACATGCGCGCGCTCGGCTTGGACGAAGATCTCATCAACGTGCACGGTGGCGCGGTTGCGCTTGGTCACCCGATCGGAGCGTCCGGGACGCGCATCCTGGTCACGCTGCTCCAGGCGATGCAGCACCGGGGATTGGGGACGGGGCTGGCCACGCTTTGCCTGGGTGGTGGCAACGCCGTCGCGCTTTCAGTGGAAAAGGCGTAGGACGCCCCGGGTTCGGGAATTCGAGGCCAGAAGTGAAACGCACGGTTCTCACGGGGCAGGACGGGCGGCTGCGCCTAGGCTGGCGCCTCATGGTTTTCCTGGTGATCGCGATGCTGGTCGCGCTCGTCGTGACCGCCCTTCTTGGACCGGGGATCCAGGCCGGATCGGTCGCGATCCTGCTTGGATCACTCTTCGGAGGGTGGGCTGTGCTCGCCCTCGACGGGCGACGGCCTGGTGCGCTCGGGTTTTACTTGAAGCCGGACGCCGGGAGGGAAGTGGCGGTCGGGCTCGGACTCGGAGTGGTGATCGCCGTGGTGGTGGTGGGTCTGATGGCCGCGGCGGGTGGATTGCGTTGGTCCGCTGAGCCCGGTACGGCCGGTGACTGGGTGGTGGGCGGTGTGAGTTCGTTACTGTTCCTAGCGATTCCTGCGGCTGCGGAAGAAGCCCTCTTGAGGGGGTACCCGCTGCAGGCGCTCGCGGAGGCCTGGGGAGCGCCGGCGGCGCTGCTTCTGACGTCGATCGCGTTTGGGGTGATGCACTATGGCAATCCCGGGTTGACCTGGCTTGGGCTGGGCAATCTGGTTGCGGCAGGTCTGCTGCTCGGTGCGGTGTACCTGCGCACTGGGAGCTTGTGGTGGGCGACTGGAGTGCACGTCGGCTGGAACTGGGGCCACGGGTACCTGGCGGATTTGCCGGTGAGTGGTCTGGAGTTGTTGAATGCGCCTTTCTACGACGGCGTCGGGCAGGGGCCCAGTTGGCTCGACGGCGGTGGATTCGGTCCGGAAGGCAGCGCCGTGGCGACCGTGGTGCTGCTGGCGGCTGCGGCTGCATGCTGGATGGGGCCCTGGCTCCGCTTGGGAGAGGCAGCCGCGAGCATGTCGCCGTTGGCGGTGATCGATGGTTAGCGAAAGCACAATGGTCTGCCGGCTCAGGGAGTCGGAAGGAGCACGTACCGCATGAGTATCCACCGAATCGCGGTGGTCGGGGGAGGCACCATGGGTAACGGCATCGCTCATGTCGCAGCCCAGCACGGGAGGGAGGTCCGGCTGCTCGATATCTCGGCCGAGGTGCTGGAGGGTGCGATGGTCACCATCGCCAAGAACCTCGATCGTCAGGTCAAGAAGGGGATCATCGACCAAGGCGACCGCGACGCGACGCTCCAGCGTATCGAAACGGGGACGGACGTCGCGGCCGGGGCCGAAGGTGTCGACCTCGTGATCGAAGCCGCTCCGGAAAGGGCCGAGCTCAAGTACGACATCTTCGAGACGCTCGATCGCGTCGCCGGACCCGACACGATCCTCGCGAGCAATACGTCGTCCATCTCGATCACCGAGATCGCGGCGCGTACCAAGTGCCCCGACCGAGTGATCGGCATGCACTTCATGAATCCGGTACCGGTCATGAAGCTGGTCGAGGTGATCCGGGGTCTGGCCACGAGCGACGCGACAACGCGTGCGACCTTCGAATTCTCGGAGCAGCTCGGCAAGACGCCCGTCGAGGTCAACGACTTTCCCGGGTTCGTCTCCAACCGCGTCCTCATGCCGATGATTAACGAGGCCATCACCGCGGTCATGGAAGGGGTCGCGGAGCCCAGGGCCATCGATACCGTGATGAAGCTCGGCATGAATCACCCCATGGGGCCGCTCGAGCTCGCCGACCTGATCGGGCTGGATACCTGCCTGAACATCCTGGAGGTACTGCACCGCGAGTTGGGAGACGACCGCTACCGGCCGTCGCCGCTGCTGCGGAAGTACGTCGCGGCGGGCTGGCACGGCCGAAAGAGCGGCCGCGGCTTCCACCCGTACGAGTAGCCGTCCATGACCTGGACTCGAGAGCAAATCGAAATACGGGCCCTCGCCCACGAATTCGCCAGCGGCGAACTGCGCGGCGCGTCGGCCGGGTGGGACAGCAACCGGGACCTCGACGAGGAGGTGTTCGGGAAGCTGGCGGAGATCGGTTTTCTGGGGATGTTGATTCCCGAGCAGTACGGGGGGCTCGACTTCGACCTGGGCACGTATCTCCTGGTGCTCGAAGAGCTCGCATGGGGCGACGCCTCGGTCGCGCTCTCGGTCGCGATTCACAACGGTCCGGTGGCCGGCTTGCTCCAGCGCTACGGAAGCGACGAGCAGAAGCAGCGCTGGCTACCGGGGCTCGCGTCCGGCTCATTGCTCGGAGCCTTCGCGCTCTCGGAGCCCGGGGCAGGGAGCGACGCCGGGTCGGTCAGCACGAATGCGGAGCGATCGGGGACCGGTTGGACGCTGAGCGGCGAGAAGCGCTGGGTCACCAACGGCCGCCGCGCAGGGCTGGTCCTCACCTTCGCGCGCACGGAGCCGGACGGCATGAGCGCCTTCCTTCTGCCCTCCGACAGCCATGGGTACATCGTGGGTGCCCGGGAAGGGACGATGGGCTTTCGCGCTTCCCAGACCCTGAGCGTGGAGCTCGACGGCGTGGAGCTTCCCGCTGAAGGTCTGTTGGGCGATGCCGGACGGGGTCTGCCGTACGCCTTGGAGGCCCTGGACTTGGGCCGGGCCGGCATAGCGGCCCAGGCGGTGGGCATCGGCCGTTCCGCCATGGAGCACGCCGCGCGCTACGCCCTGGAGCGAGAACAATTCGGTCGCGCCATCGCCGACTTCGGAGCCATCCAGGCGAAGCTCGCAGAAATGGCGCGCAAGCTGACCGGCGCGCGACTTCTGGCGTATCATGCGGGCGTTGCGCTCGAGGCTGCCAACCGGGGTGACGGGCATGCCCGCACCGGGGTGCAGGGGGTGACGAGTCTCGCCGCGATCGCGAAGCTCGCGGCTTCCGAAGCCGCCACTTGGTCCGCGGACCAGGCGATTCAGGTTTTCGGTGGATACGGCTACATGCGTCACTACCCGGTCGAGCAGCTCCTCCGGGACGCCAAGGGCACCGAGATTTACGAAGGAACCAACGAGATCATGAGAATGGTCATCGCGCGCGAGGTCCTTCGGGACGCGGCGATCGACTGAATGGATACATAACGCTTAGGCGTGGGGAGAGGATGGGAATATTCGCCTTGATGTCCGAACGGAAGCACGAGCAGCTCGTCTTCTGGAACGACCCGGACCTCGGGTACAGAGGGATCATCGCGATCCACGATACCACCATGGGCCCGGCCCTCGGCGGAACCCGTTATTGGAACTACAAGAACGACCGGGCCGCGGTCATCGACGCGCTCCGCCTCTCGCGGGGGATGACCTACAAGGCGGCGGTCACCGGCCTCAACCTGGGTGGCGGCAAGTCGGTGATCTGGGGAGACAACCGTGTCGCGGACCGTGAGATGATCTTTCGGGCGCACGGCCGGGCCGTCGATTCCCTCCACGGGCGCTACATCACCGCGGAGGACGTAGGCACGTCGCCGGACGACATGGAGTACATCAGCATGGAGACCGAGTACGTGGTCGGCCGGCTGGGTCGCTCGGGCGACCCGTCTCCGATTACGGCGTACGGGGTCTACCGCGGCATCAAGGCCTGCGCCGCGATCCAGTACGGAGATGATTCCTTGGCCGGGCGTCACGTTGCGGTGCAGGGCCTGGGCCACGTCGGTTACTACGTGTGCAAGGACCTGGCGGGCGAGGGCGCCAAGCTCACGGTCACCGACATCGACCAGGAGTGCGTGGCACGCGTGACCGAAGAGTTCGGGGCCACGGCAGTCGCGCCGGACGACATCTACGCGGTCGACGCCGACATCCTCGCCCCGTGCGCGATGGGCGCGGTGATCAACGACGACACCATCGACATGCTCTCCGTCGACATCGTCGCAGGGGCAGCGAACAATCAATTGGGGCGCGGCTCGATCCACGGGCCCGCGCTTCATCAACGCGGCATCCTGTATGCGCCCGACTACGTCATCAACGCGGGTGGGCTGATCAACGTGTATGGTGAGTTGAACGACTGGACAGCGGACCGGAGCAAATGGAAGGCGGGCGAGATCTACGGCACGCTCCTCCGAATCTTCGAACGGGCCAAAGCGGACGGGATTCCGCCGCATCTGGCCGCGAACAAGGTCGCCGAGACGCGCAGCCAGGAAGCTCGCCATCTGCAGCGAACCTTCCGCGCGTGACGCACATTCCTCTGGTGATGGACGGCCGGTCATGATGGACCAACTGAAGAAGACTGACCCTGCGGTCTTCGACTCGATCCTCTCGGAGGCCCGACGGCAAGCCGACGGGTTGGAGTTGATCGCGAGCGAGAATTTCGTCTCGGAGGCCGTGCTCGAAGCCATGGGCACGGTGATGACGAACAAGTACGCCGAGGGGCTGCCGTCTAGGCGGTACTACGGGGGTTGTGAGTTCGTCGACGTCGCGGAGGAGCTGGCCCGCGAGCGCGCCAAGCAGCTCTTCGGCGCGGAGCACGTGAACGTGCAGCCGCACTCGGGCGCGCAAGCCAACATGGCGGCGTATTTCTCCTTCTTGGAGCCCGGGGACAAGATCCTGGGGATGAAACTGAGTCACGGCGGACATCTCACGCACGGCTCGCCCGTGAACTTCAGCGGTCGACTGTTCGAAGTCGTCTCCTACGGGGTACGCGAGCAGGACGGGCTCATCGACTACGACGCGCTGAGAGATCAGGCCCGGGCGGAGCGTCCGCGCATGATCATCGCGGGCGCCAGTGCGTATCCGCGCACCATCGATTTCGCCGCCTTCGGGGAAATCGCTCGGGAGGTGGGGGCGCGCATGGTGGTCGATATGGCGCACATCGCGGGTCTGGTCGCGACCGGCCATCACCCCTCGCCGGTGCCACACTCGGACGTGGTGACCACCACGACACATAAGACGCTGCGCGGTCCCCGCGGCGGACTCATTCTGTGTCGCGAGGAGCACGCCAAGGCGATCGACAAGTCGGTCTTCCCGTTCATACAAGGCGGCCCGCTGATGCACGTCATCGCCGCCAAGGCGGTGGCTTTGCTCGAGGCGCTACGGCCCGAATTCATCGACTACTCGGGTCAGGTGATCGCAAACGCGCGCGCCTTGGCGGAAGGGCTCAGCGAGCGGGGCTTCAATTTGGTGAGCGGAGGTACCGACAACCACTTGTTGCTGGTCGATCTCCGTGCGAGCCACGGCGAACTGACGGGCAAGGACGCTGAGGCGGCGCTCGAGGCGTCCGGCATTACGGTGAACAAGAACACGGTGCCGGGGGAGACTCGTTCGCCCTTCGTGACGTCCGGCCTTCGCATCGGCACGCCGGCGTTGACCTCACGCGGAATGAAGGAAGGCGAGATGGCGCGTATCGCCGCCTGGACCTCGCGCATTTTGGACGCGCCGACAGATCAGGATCGGATCGACGGCGTTCGCGGCGAAGTGTCGGAGCTATGCTCTGCCTTCCCGCTATACGTGGGATTATCGGGCCAATAGGCGTCTTATGACGTACCCCCACTAGCGAACGGCTTCCCAGAATCGCACATTTGCGCTTATGACTGAACTCCAATTCGCGGACGAAGTTTTGGATCAACTCCAGGAGCGCAACCCTCGGTTCGATACGAGGGCGTATTTCTTCGTGCTCGCGGCCTTGCATTCCGTCATCCACGCGCTGGACGAACCCCGGCACATCTCCGGGCGCGAGCTGGCAGACGGGGTGCGGCGCTTAGCTTTGGAGCGCTTCGGCCTCATGGCGAGGCTCGTTTTGGAGCATTGGGGGATTCGCGCTACCGAGGACGTCGGGGGCGTGGTGTTCGCGTTGGTGGAGCAGGGTGTCCTCATCAAGCAGGACGAGGATCGCCCGGAGGACTTCGCAGACGTGTTCGACTTCGAAGAAGCTTTCGAGTTGAGCTATCCCTGGGAAGCTCGACTCTGAGGATATGGATCTGGCGTTAGGCCGGATTCAGGACTCTTACTGGCCCGGTATAGCCGGCACCCGCGGGGCGCTGATTGCTGCCACGCTGAGGGGAGGGGTTGCACATGGAGGGAGAGCAGGGGTTTCCGCGCTGCTTGAAGTGCGAGAACGGTCTGTTGCTGCCGCTTTCGGACTACGGCCGAGATGGAGCGCCGATCCGTTACAAGGCCTGGGTTTGCTCCAAGCCGGAATGCGGCTTCAATATCCGGATCGACAACGGCGAGATCAGCCTCGGCCGCACGATCGGGCAAAGCTACAAGTAGAACCCGACCCCTCGGTGGCTCGCCCCTCGACCGTAGCGACACCCCGAATCTCGCCCACGTAGCCCATGGCTGGTCTACACCCGCCACTTCGCCCCTACGCCCGTGTCGACGTGCTCGCGCCCACTGGAGCAGAGTCCGCGGCGCTCGATCAAACGGCGATCGAGGGATTGGGGGTGCCGCAACCGGTGCTCATGGAGAATGCGGGGCGCTCAGCCGCTTCGATCGTGCAGCGCCTCTTCCCCGAGGGCCGGGTGGTGGGGGTCGTGGGGTCCGGCAATAACGGGGGCGATGCGCTGGTGCTGCTGCGGACCTTGCGGGCCTGGGGTCGCGACGTAGGGGCGGTGCTGGTTGCGGAGCGTATCGGGGCGGAGACCGGCTCGGACCCACTGCTGCACGGCTGGGACATCCCGATCCAGATGGACCAAGAACTCGATGCGGAGGGCTGGCGTACGCTGTTCGGGGGCGCTGGACTCATCGTGGACGGGGTGCTCGGTACTGGGGTCCGTGGGGCCCCGCGGGAGCGCGCGAGCGCGGCCATCGAACACGTGAACCGCCACCGCTCGGGCTGTCCGGTGCTCGCGCTGGATGTGCCCTCGGGCATTGACGCGGCGACGGGCGCCATGCCGGGTAGCGCGGTGCAGGCGACGGTCACAGTCGCCTTCGGGGCCCCCAAACTCGGCAGCCTCTTCCATCCGGCCCGAGCGCTGGTCGGGCGGTTGATCGCCGTCGAGATCGCCTTCCCACCTGGGGGCTACTCCGATACGACCGCCCGTCTGATCACCCCAGCTTGGGCTCAGGCCCGTCTTCCGGTCCGGGAGCCGGACACGCACAAGAACGCCGTCGGACGGGTGCTCGTCGTGGCGGGGCAGCAGGGGATGGCCGGGGCCGCGGTCCTGGCGGTGCGTGCGGCGTTCGGCGCGGGCGCCGGCCTCGTGCGGGTCTGCTCGGCGACAGAGAACCGCGAGATCCTGCAAGCTTCCGTGCCAGAGGCGATCTATGTCGATCCTCTCCAGACCGGAGCGCTGCTCGAAGCCATGGAACGGTGCGACGCGATCGGTTTCGGGCCGGGCCTCGGAACCGGGAGCTTTGCGCGCGAGTCGGCGGCTCTGCTCACGAACGGCCCGTCGCGACCCGTGGTCGTGGACGCGGACGGACTCAACCTGGTGGCCCGAGGAGACCTCGACCTGACGTCGATGGCTGCGACGAGAGCAGTGCTGGCAACCCCGCATGCGGGCGAGATGGCGCGGCTGCTCGACACGGATACGTCCAACGTGCAATCAGATCGCCTCGGCGCACTCGGCCGTGCGGTGGAAGCGCACATGCCGACGTCCGGCACGCGGCCCACATACGTGTTGAAGGGCTCGCCCTCCTTGGTCTCGGATCCAGCGGGTGGAGCGCTGCTGGATTGCCAGGGGTCGTCCGACCTCGCCGCGGCTGGCATGGGGGATGCACTCACGGGCGTCTGTGCCTCGCTCATGGCACAGGGACTCGGTGCCACGGACGCGGGGGCGGTCGGGCTCTACCTGACCGGACGCGGCGCCCGCCTCGCCGGTCGGGGGGTGGCGCTCACCCCCAGTGACGTCATCCGCTTCCTGCCGGACGCGTGGCGCGAGCGCGGTCATGGGCAGTCGGACCTCGATCTTCCTTTCGTGGTCTTCGACGCAGATGCCGCACGGTGACATGAGCGACCGCCCCTCACGCATGGTCCGCCTCGGCCCGGGTGCCGAGTTCGACCGGATTCGGAGAGCGGTCGCGAAGGGCGGCGAGCTGCCTGCTGCCGTCCGGGTCGGACCGGGGGACGACGCCGCCGTGCTCGAGGGTGGATGGGTTCTCAGCACCGACCTGTCCGTCGAGGACGTACATTTTCGTCGGAGCTGGCTCTCAGCCCGTGAGATCGGATACCGAGCCGCCTCAGCCGCCCTCTCCGACCTGGCTGCGATGGCCGCGACTCCTGTGGGGCTGCTGGTGTCTGTCGCCGTTCCAGAGGCGATCGGCGAGGACATGAACGATGATCCGGGCGTGGACCTGGACGCGCTGCACGACGGTGTGCGCGAGGCGGCCGAAGCGCTGGGCGCCGCGGTCCTGGGTGGCGATCTCTCGCGCTCTCCGGGGCCCCTCATGCTCGACGTCACGGTCGTGGGCTGCACGCTCTGGCCGGCCCTGCGAAACGGAGCAGAGCCCGGGGACGAGCTCTGGGTGACGGGCCGTCTGGGGGCGAGCGCGGCGGCGGTTCGAGCCTGGCAGCAGGGCGAGCAGCCCTCCCCCGAAGCCCGCGACGCCTTCGCGCGCCCGGTTCCTCGTATCCGCGAGGCGTGCTGCCTGGTCGAGCAAGAGCTGGTCGACGCGCTCATCGACCTATCGGACGGCCTGGCAGGTGACGCTGGGCACATCGCGGCGGCCTCAGGGGTGAAGATCGTCCTGGAAGCCTCACGCGTACCGATCGCCGCTGCCGCCGTCGACGCCCTCGGGAGCGAGGCCGCGCTCGATGCGGCTCTCTACGGGGGCGAGGACTACGAGTTGCTCTTCGCGGCCGACCCGGGAACCGTCGACCCCGAATCCTTCGGGCAGCGCTTCGGACTCGAATTGACCTGCGTCGGACGCGTGTTCGAAGGAGAGGGTGTGTGGCTCGACACCGGAGACGGCGAGCCGCGGCCCGTCGTGCGGGCGAGCTTCGACCACTTCCGGGAGTCGGGCCAGTGATCCGATTCATGGCCATGGTGGTCTTGGGGATTCCGGTGACGATCTGGTATGCATCGCGCATCGCGTGGGCGGTCTCGCGGGGCTCCGAGGACGCCGACTGCGTGTGCGCCGAAGTGCCCCGCGCCTGGTCGAGGGTTCTGCTGCGCATCGCCGGCGTGCGTGTCGAGTTGGAGGCAGAGGAGCGCATCGACGCCGGGGCGCCTCAAGTGGTGGTGGCGAATCACTCGTCTTGGTTCGACGTGCTGTCGCTGGCCGGTTTCTGTCCCGGTCCGTACGTCTTCGTGGCGAAGAAGGAGGTTGCCCGCGTGCCTTTCCTCGGCTTCGCGGTTGGCGCTTGCGGTCACATTTTCATCGATCGGTCGGACCGGAGCCTCGCTGTGACATCTCTGGAGATCGCGCGTGAGAGGTTGGAGGATGGCGGTCCAAGCATCATCATGTTTCCCGAGGGAACACGCTCGGCATCAGGCGAACTTCAGCCGTTCAAGAAGGGCCCTTTCGTTTTGGCGATTCAAACGGGGGCCGACGTGGTCCCGACCGCGGTCATCGGGGCGAGGGACGTGATGCGCAAAGGATCGCTTTTCGTCAGGCCGGGCACCATTCGGATTCGATTCGGATCAGCAATCCCGGTCGGTTCCTACGACATCGAACAGAGAGACGAACTCACCGACCGAGCTCGGCGGGCCCTTCGGGACCTGCGCGCCTCGACGGAATCAGCCTAGGAGGAGCAGTGTCGGCTATCGTCGGCGTACGCGCACGCGAGATTCTGGACTCGAGGGGGAACCCGACCGTCGAAGCCGAGGTTACGCTGGAAACCGGGATCAAGGGTAGGGCCGCGGTGCCGTCCGGGGCTTCGACGGGTGCGCACGAGGCCGTCGAGTTACGGGACGGCGATCGCGATCGTTTCCTCGGCAAGGGGGTGCTACGAGCGGTCGAGAACGTGAACACCACGATCGCGGGCGCACTCCTGGGCTTCGAAGCTCGCGAACAACTCGACATCGATCGCACCATGCTCGAACTCGATGGCACACCCAACAAGCGAAACCTGGGTGCGAACGCGATTCTCTCGGTGTCGATGGCCGCCGCACGCGCGGCCGCGCTCGAGAACCACATGCCCCTGTGGCGCTATCTGGCGATCGGTGGACAAGCGGAGCTCCTGCCGGTGCCGATGATGAACATCCTGAATGGGGGCGCCCACGCGCCGAACAACGTCGACATCCAGGAGTTCATGGTCATGCCCGTGGGGGCGGAATCCTTCACAGAAGGCCTGCGCATGGGTGTCGAGATCTTCCACCACCTGAAAAAGGTGCTCACAGCCCAGGGCAAGAATACGGCGGTGGGGGATGAAGGCGGTTTCGCTCCGGACTTGGCCAGCAACGAAGAGGCGATCGAGCTGGTGCTGCGCGCCATCGAAGCCGCCGGGTACCGCCCTGGCGAGGATGTGGTACTCACGCTCGACGCCGCCGCGACCGAATTATTCGAGGACGGCGAGTACGTGCTTCGCTGGTCGAGCGGCGAGCGCCGCGACGCCGCGGGCATGGTCGAGTACTGGACCGAGTGGGTCGACAAGTATCCCATCAGTTCACTCGAGGACCCGCTCGACGAGAACGACTGGCATGGCTGGAAGCAACTCACATCGTCGTTGGGCGATCGCGTCCAGATCGTCGGTGACGATCTTTTCGTGACCAACGTGGATCGGCTCGAGCAGGGCATCCGGGACGACACCGCGAACGCCATTCTTATCAAGGTGAATCAGATCGGGACGCTCACGGAGACCTTCGAGACGATGCGTGTCGCGCGTGAGGCCGGGTACAAGAGCGTTGTCTCGCATCGATCGGGTGAGACCGAGGACACGCTGATCGCGGACCTCGCGGTCGCTACGGGCGCGGGCCAGATCAAGACGGGCAGCGCGAGCCGAACCGACCGAGTAGCCAAGTACAACCAGTTGCTGCGGATCGAGGAGCAACTCGGTCGTCGGGCCCGGTACCTGGGTCGGTCCCTCTTTTGATGGTGAAGAGCGCGCCGTGCGCTGGTTGAAGAAAGCGGTCCTGCTCGGACTCCTATTGCTTGCCGCGTACTTCGCGGTGTTCGGGGGGGAATACTCGTGGTTCGAGCTCCGGGACGCCCGAGCTGCCGTCGAGCTGGAGGAGGCCAATCTCGCCGACCTCAACCGCCAGATCGATTCCTTCCGCGCCTGGGCGGACTCCTTGCAGGTCGATTCGGCGACGTTGGAACGAGTCGCCCGGGAGCGGTTCGGCATGATTCGGGACGGCGAGATCCTCTATCGCTTCGCCCCGTCCGCGGACAGCGCTGCTCCGCCGGCCGATACCGCCGCCGGCGTCTCTCGCCAGTGAGGAAAACCCGCAGGACGCTGGGCTGGTCCGGCTCGTCCATTTTCTTCGCTACTCGGGCGCGGCGGACTCGCCCTGTAGCGTCTTCGGAGTCTCCGCCTCGCCGGCGTCCCCGACCAGTGCCTGGGTCGCGCTCAGTAAGCGTCGCGCTTCCTCAGAACCGGGGAGCGCCTCCAACAGGGTCTCCGCAGAGATCGTGGCTGCGCGCTTCTTCGCCTCCTCGGTGGCCGGCTCCCCCGGGTTCATCAACGGGCCCAACAGGTCCATCGGGATCGGAAAGAGCGTCGTAGAGTTGTTCTCCGCCGCGATCTCCGTCACGGTCTGCAGGTAACGCAGTTGCATTGCGACCGGGAATTCCTGAATGATCTCGGCGGCCGCAGCCAGTTTCGCCGACGCCTGATATTCACCCTGCGCGATGATTACCTTGGCGCGCCGCTCGCGCTCGGCCTCAGCCTGCTTGGCCATGGCGCGCTTCATCTCCTGTGGCAGATCGATGTCCTTGATCTCGACCGCCGTGACCTCGATGCCCCACGAATCGGTGCCCTGGTCGATGATCCTCCGGATGATCTCGTTGATCCTCTCGCGGTCGGCCAGCAGTTCGTCCAATTCCGACTGCCCGATGACCGAGCGCAGCGTGGTCTGAGCGAGCTGACTCGTCGCGAAGTAGTAGTCCTCGATCTCGATGACCGCCGTCGTGGGGTCAGCGACACGGAAGTACACAACCGCGTTCACCCGCACGCTGACGTTGTCCTTCGTGATCGTATCCTGCGGTGCGATGTCCAACGCAACGATGCGTAGGTCCATCTTCTTCATGCGCTCGATGCCCCAGGGCACGAGGAAGATCAGGCCAGGACCCTTCGCCCGGGTGAGCTTGCCGAGGCGAAAAATCACCCCGCGCTCGTACTCCAGCAGGATCCTGAGGCTGGTCAGGAGGGACACGCCGACAACGGCCGCCACACCGATCGCGATGGACACGGGATCCATGGAAAGCTCCGGGGAAGAGGTGGGGACACCCAGGCATACGGGCGCTCGCGCGAACTGTTCAGTGTTGAGCGTGGCCGGCGGGTCCGCGCGGCGCAACCCAGTTGACACGCCCCACGGCCCAGATGAGCTTTTTTCGCACTGCCGGAGTAGCTCAGTTGGTCAGAGCAGCGGAATCATAATCCGCGTGTCGGGGGTTCAAGTCCCTCCTCCGGCACTATGTAGCAGAACGATGATCGGCCCCTCGGGTTCTCCTGAGGGGCCGATTTCGTGTTGATGGGCTTCCTGGGCGTTGTCATCGTCGGTGCGCTGTTCGCGCTGGAGCTACCGACGGTGTCGCTCCGAACGAGTGTCCGTCCGGGGATTATGCAGCGTGCGCTTGCGGATCCAACTTCAGCGAATTAGGCCGCAAGATTTCGCAGTGTCCCACACGCTTGACTTGGGGCAGGACATACTGACGGGGCGACGGGGCCGCGCATTAGGTTGCGCGTCTTGCAAGATAATTGCTGCGGGTGCAGAGTCGGCTTGCAGCAGAATTAATACTTAGAATGCGCGTCCTACCGCCGGGGTGTCGATGTCATGATTGAACGTCGTGGGCGTCGTTTGCGATCTGTTCGTAGCGCTCAACTCATGGGGCTCGCGGTACTCGCCACTGGTCTGTGTCCGGGGACGGGGTTCGCGCAGGCTGAGGTCTCGGCGGGGCTCCTCGTGGTCCACGAACAAAGCCCCGGCGGGAGCCAGATCGGACCTATGGTGTCTGCCGTGGGCTCGAGCAACGTGCTTGGAATTCCGCTCTTCCTCGAATTGGGCGTCGCTCGTACAGACTTTGCCAGCCTCCGTCAGAACTACCACCACAACCACTACCTTTTCGCTCTAGGTGCGGAGTGGTTCCCGACGAGAGGCACCACTCGCCTGGGGTTTCGGTTCGGCCTTGGCGCCTACGGCGAGCTAGAGACCGTCGAGACCGACCCTCCGTCGCCCGGCGGTGGTGGTTGGGTCGAGACCGTGGTGCCTGGCCTGATCCTGGAGCGTGACCTAGACGGCGGAAAACGAGTCGTCGTCCGCCTAGCAGACCTAATTCTCGGCCCATGGTTCGCTGTCCTGGACCCCGCGGAGTACAGCGTCGGGCACCGGTTCGTGTTTGTGCTTGGCATTCGCTTCTAGATGCTCCACACGCTTGGAGCCTCCGCTGTGGGAGCAGACATCCCTTCCAACCAGAGCCACCCGAAACCGGGGCAACTCGATCGTTCGCGATGCGGCAAGAACCCTTACAGGAAGCGGCTCCGCCACACTAGGGCGACCGCGAGCTAACTCACCCGCGATGTCGAAGCGTTCCTCGACACCCACGCGGTCCGGGCCGTGACGGTCGAAGGACGGCGCGAACTCGGACCTCGTCCCGATCCGTGGTACGCAGCCTTTGTCGATCCTTCGGGCGGGTCCCAGGACTCCATGACGCTCGCGATCGCACACGCTGAGGGTGATCTCGCTGTGCTCGACGCCGTTCGTGAGGTCCGGCCGCCATTCTCTCCCGACGACGTAGTACGGGACTTCATCGAGTTGCTTCGGACGTACGGGATCACGACGGTCGTCGGAGACAGATACGGCGGCGACTGGCCAGCGTCGCGGTTTAGGGTGCACGGCGTGGGATACGAGCCCAGCGCCCTCACGAAGAGCGACATCTACCGCGAGTTCGTCGCTCCAGTGAACGCTGGCCGAGTGGCGCTCTTGGACCTGGCTGTCCTTCGCGCGCAGCTGATCGGTCTCGAGCGGCGAGTGGCTCGGGGCGGCCGGGACTCGATCGATCACGGTCCGGGTGGTCGTGACGACGACGCGAATGCGGCTGCCGGTGCCCTCGTCTTGGCTGGGGCCGCAGAGGCCACCGAGTATTGGGAAGAGGTCTACGATGGACTCGTGTTCTAGCCGGTTTCTTTTAGCCGCCCCCGTTTCGCGACGCACGACCTAATCAACTACACGAGTGGAGAATCAAGATGACCCAGAAGTGTTAGGTAGTGACTGTCTGTGGGAACGTCAGGGTCGACACGACCGTGGCCGTCATGGCGAAGTCGTGAGTGGATGCAGCTAGGATGGCTCTCGAGGGAGTCGACTGCGATACAGAGGCGTGGCTGCGCGGCCCCTGCTTGGTGCCAGTTATCGCCCGATGGTGTCTATACACTCCATCTCCCCAATCCACGATCACCGTGATCAGCCCCTTGCCCGTGGCGCTATAGGTGGCGGTGAGCAGCTGCAGGGGCCGCCTGGACGGTATCCTTTACCCCGGTAACGTATGGCTGCTGGTCTCGTGCGGGGAGACGTTCGGTGTTGACCATTGAGGCAGGCTTCTCGACCAACCTGGGTGGCGGCCACACTGCACGAATCGGAAGGCCGGTGACCACCGAGACCAGTCGTGTGCCGGCCCTGACCCACGCGAAATCGGCGAACACGCGGGGTTGTCGTGGGGTTCCACTGCGCTGCATATTGCTTCGGTCGGACTCCTGCCTTGATGGCACCGACGACATCGCCTTGAGGGAGCGGCCCACCCATGACACCATGACCCTGCGTCCGCGGTGGCCCTCATCGCTCGCCGTCGTGCTGTTGACGTGCGGAATCGCGCTCCCACGGCCTGCCGCCGCGCAGTCGGTGGGCACCCTATCCGGTCGCGTCGTCGACAGCCGAACGGGGCAACCGATCCCCGACGTCGAGGTAGCCGTTCCCTCGGTCGGCGTTCGGGAACTGACCGACAGAGAAGGGTTTTTCGTTCTTCTGGGGATACCCGCGGGTGGTCAAGACCTGGTGTTCGACCACCTCGCCTATGGTCGACACACACGTCAGGTGTCTGTGGAAGCGGATGACGAACTCGTGCTCGAAGCGCGGCTCTCTCAGAGAGCCATCCAGCTCGTGCCCCTCGTGGTGGAAGCCCTCTCGGAACTGGAGCGTCGCCGGGTCACGTCGGGCTTCGCCATGAACGAGGTACTTCGTGAGGAGGTCGAGTTGGCCCAGCGGAAGGGGCAGACTCTATCCGAGCTGCTTCGGGATCGGCTTCCCGGCGCCCTGGTCCGACCCGGACAGGCGGGCTCTGCCTGCCTCGAGAGTCGGGGCTTTCGGAGCGGTGGGGAGAGCTGTCGGGGCGTTACGGTGATTCTGGATGGCGTGCAGATTGCCGCCCCGGGCTTTCTGTACGCGACCATGCCCTTGGACCAGATCGAGCGCATAGAATTGCTGTCCGTAGGGGAGGCCGGCGCGCGGTACGGAAGTGCCGGCGGCAGGGGTGTGTTGATAATCGAGACCCGCCAAGGTCCTCGGTCCGTAGCTCCTACTTCCGAGAGGAAGAAGATCTCCGGCCTCGATTGGTCAGCAGAAACAGAACCGTACAAGTGGGGGCGGGTGTTCGCTAGCTCGTGGGCGGCTACCACGATCGGAATTGGGACCAGCCTCCTCGTCGCCAGCCAGTGCCTGAGCGTGACCGGAGCAGGATCCCTTGGACTTCGCACGCAGTGTAACGGGGGTGTGACCGCGGGCCTCGGATTCTTGAGCCTCTCGCTACCTACCGCGGGAGGGATCTTCGCGGCGCAATGGGCAGGGAGGACCGATCGCTCGGAGGGTCAACTCACCGTGTCGGCCGTTGCCGCGACGCTCATGGTAACTTCCGGTTATCTCCTCTTGATTCACGGTGGCGACGTGAGTGAGACTGCAGGCGTGATCGTACTTTCCATAGGTGTGCCAGCGGTTACGACTCTCGCCGACCGCGCCTTTCGATTCTTGCGATGAGGTGATCACGAGATGAAGACCCAGCGACGCCGGGAGCATTCACGGAGGGCGATCGAGGTGTACTGGAGGGCGTCAGCGACAGCCCTGACCCTCTGTCTTTCCGGTTGCTTCAGCTACGTCCCCACCGTATTAGAGACGACCCCGGTCGGTGAAGAGGTCCGCCTCCTCGTCACACGGCAGGGCGGCTTCGAGCTTTCCGAAGTCACCACCATCGATGCCTCGGTTCCGCTCGTTCGGGGTCGACTTGTGGGTCGGGAGGGGGCTGAACTCCTGCTGAACGTACCGGTCGCCCAACGGCGCGACGGTTTTCACACGGTCCAGCTCAACCAGACCATACGTGTGCCGGTGGACGAGATCCTTGGCATTGAGCGACGAAAGTTCGACGGGCTCAATACAGGACTGCTCGCTGGAGGTGCGGTTGCCCTAGGCGTGGGAGTCCTCACGATGATCATGGAAGCCTTCGGCAACACCGGACTCGATACCTCCCCCGACCCTCCGGAGTTCAGGAGCAACTTCTTCTCGATTCCGATCGGCCGGTGAGGTGACGGTTCGGCCTCCACGTCCCCGGGGCCGCCGCCGCGAGCAGAGGTTGCCTGACGCATGCGAGCCCGCACGTCCAGTCAGTGGCCTGGTGCATTGACGACACGTCACTTAATGTCGCCCTGTATCGGTCGGATTGAAGCGTAGCGACATCTCACCATAGCACTGATGTTCGGCCGCATTCGAGGAGCGTTTCCCAAGCCGTGGAGTAACTTCATGACCCTACGCGAAACAGACGCCGGAGCGCCGTTGAAGCGAAGCTTCAAGAAGCACCGGGTCACTATATCAGGGTGCTTGATACTCATGGCCATTCTCAGCTTCTCCGCTGGGACGGCTGAAGCCCAAACCGGCCAGATCATTGGTCAGGTCACCGATGCGAATTCGGGAGCGCCACTAGGTGCGGTGCAGGTCTACCTCCCCGATACCAACATCGGCGTTCTGAGTCGTGGCGATGGTCGGTTCATCATCCTGAACGTGCCCGTGGGTGTTCATGAGATCGCGGCCCAGAGGATTGGCTACGGGCTCGCCTCGCAACAGGTGACCGTCACCCTCGGCGGCTCCGTCCAGGTTTCCTTCTCGCTGTCGACCCAGGCGTTGGGGCTCGACGAGATCGTCGTGACGGGGACAGCCGGGGCGTCTCGTCGTCGTGAGATCGGGAACTCGATCTCTCAGCTCAACCCTGCCGACATGCTGTCTCGGCCAGTCAGCGCGACGGATATGCTCCAGTCGGCTGCGCCCGGCATCTCGGTCTCCGGAATCGGTGGAGAGATCGGACAAGGGAAGCGCATCCAGCTCCGCGGCAACACCAGTGTGAGTATGGATAACACGCCGATCATCTACATCGACGGCGTGCGGATCATGAGTGGTGCGTTCCCGCAGACAGCGGGGCGGGACTACAGGGCGGGTCGAGGCGCGAACGTGACGGTCAGTCCGCTGGATGCGATCAACCCTGACGACATCGAGCGTATCGAGATCATCAAGGGCTCTGCCGCGACCACCCTCTACGGAACCGAAGCAGCGGCAGGTGTGATCCAGGTGTTCACGAAACGTGGGTCCACCGGGGCACCTGTATGGACCGTTGAGATGCAGCAGGGTACGGGCTGGACACCGGTGTTCGGTAACCCCTGTCGGAATGTGGACCCCGACATGCCGGCCGGAGTGGCGTGCCCGGACAACCCGGCTTCGAACTACATGTTCATGGAGCCGTTCCTTCGTGACGGGTGGTTCGGTCTCGGTGGCGGTGATTGGGGCGAGACGCAGGCTGCCGGTCAGGCGAACGACTATTACGCAGGCCGCGAGGGCAGCGCGATGTGGACGCAGTTGTATTCGGCGTCTGTGCGTGGGGGTGGAGAAGACCTCCAGTATTTTGCGTCGGCACTGCATGACAACCAGCTGGGCACGATGCCCAACGACCAGCTGGAGAAGTGGGCAGTTCGGGGGAACTTCACGTTCACACCGGCCGATAACGTGCAGCTGCAGTGGAACACCGGTTACACGAACCAGTGGCAGCAGAACACCGCTTCCGGGAACAATGCCCAGGGCATCAGCCTGAACACGTTCCGTCGGGAGAGGAATTACTTCGGGAGCTCGGCGTTCGAGGATATCGCCAATGTGCTGGGATTCGACATTCAGCAGAGAATCGAGCGCTTCACGACCGGTGGTACGGTCACGTACTCTCCTCTCGCGAACCTGACGAACCGACTCACCATCGGCTATGACTTCTCGCAGCAGGAAAACCGCAACCTGCGTCCGTTCGGATTCCGGCAACGTCCGAAGGGCGCCCTGCTGAACAATACCTGGCAGAAGCGCCTACTCACCTTCGACTACGTCAGCAGCTACATCGTGGACGTCGCAGACGCCCTGCGTACGACATTCTCCTGGGGTGGCCAAGCGGTCGGAGACGAGATGCGTGCGCTCGAGGGTTGGGGTGAGGACTACCCCGGTGCCGCGGAGCCCACGGTGAGCTCGGCTTCGCTCAGAATCGCCGAGGAAAATCGGCAGCGCGTGTGGAATGCCGGGTTCTTCTTCCAGAACGTTCTCGACATCAGCAACAAGTACTTCGTGACGACCGGCGTCCGTGTCGACGGTAACAGTGCCTTCGGCGAGGGCTTTGGCCTTCAGGTCTACCCGAAGGCCAGCCTGAGCTGGGTGATCTCCGACGAGGACTTCTTCCCGGAGTCGCTCGGTCAAGTCAAGCTCCGGACCGCATACGGTCAGTCGGGTCGCGCACCTGGGGCCTTCGACGCCGTGCGTACGTGGAGCCCGGTAGGCTGGGGCGGCGTTCCGGCGTTCGTTCCGCAGAATGTGGGGAACCCGGACCTGGGGCCGGAAGTCACGCGTGAGTTCGAGGTCGGTTTCGACGCCTCGTTAATGAACGATCGGGTGAACCTGACCTACACGTATTTCAACCAGTTCACAACCGATGCGCTCATGAGGGTGACGCAGACACCTTCCGGCGGCTTCGGCGGCTCCCAGCTCGAGAACGTGGGAGAGATCAGTAACACGGGACATGAGGTCGGCCTGAACCTCGGTCTGGTGCAATATGCGAACTATGGCTGGGATGTCGGCCTTTTCTTCACGACCAACGGCTCAGAGGTCGTCTCTCTCGGTGGCGCTGCGCCGTTCTCCTCACTGTCTGGCTGGATCCAAGAAGGACAGCCGGTACCAGTGGAGAGGGGCCGCTTGGTGACCAATCCCACCGCGCTCGCGAAGCCGGAGTACGAGCAGGATTACATCTTCGGGCCGCAGCTTCCCACCAAGACGCTGTCGATGAATACCAGCGTCCGGTTGCCGAAGGGGATCGTCCTGTCAGCTCTCGGCGAGTACCGCGGCGGTCATGTGATAAACCGAAACCCGATTTCGATTTCGCGTTCCGTGCGGTCACCGATCTGCCGTCCCTTCTATACGGACCCGGACAATTCGATCGCTCTCCGCGACGACACGCCAGCTCTTTGGCGTGCACGCTGCACACCCAGTGAGGGTGGTCGGGGGTACTGGTATGACTCGAGCTATTTCAAGCTCCGCCACGTGAGCGCACAGATTCCGGTGGACGTCGCATTCCCGGACCGCATCAACAACGCTCTACTGACCGTGACTCTCAGTAATTCCTACCTGTGGACCAAGGAACTCCCCTGGATGGACCCCGAGATGCTGGGGAACCAGGGCGCGAACTCGACCGGACTCAACTCCAGTGAGCGCGTCGTATCACCAGTCACATTCCGGGTGTCGCTCCGGATCACGTTCTAAGGAGAACAGACATGAAAACCATTGGAACGTTATTCAGGGCGTCGGGCGCAGTGCTCGTGGGTACTACTGTGCTTCTGGCAGGCTGTGATGTCACCAATCCTGGACCGGTCTCGGACGAGTTCCTCGCGGTCAAGGCCTCTCATGCGGGTCTCGTAAACGGAGCGGGCAGGCGGCTCGCCGAGGCCGTCAACGGCGTGTCGTACACCGGAGCGCTGATCAGCCGGGAAATCTTCCCTGGCGGGCAGACCGGTTCGCTCGGCCACCCGGTCCTGGTCCAGGGCGGGTGGATCGAGCCGGGATCCTACGGTGGTCACTTCAACGACGCTGTTCAGTCAAGATTCATCGCGGAGTCCGCAATCAAGATCTTGACCGAGTCCGAGGAGGCGCCGGACCCGAATACGTTGGCGCAAGCCTATCTCTGGGCTGGGTACGCCTACCGTGTGATCGCGGAGAATTGGTGTGAGACGGTGATCCCGGAGGCGGACGGATCGCCGGGAAGCTTGGTGCCGAGCACCGCACCCCTCGCGGTCGCGGAACAGCACTTCTCCAACGCGATTTCCACTGCTACCGACAACAAATGGAAGCTCGCCGGCTACGCCGGCCGGGCTCAGATAAACCTGTGGATGGGTGACTGGAGCGGTGCGAGCGGCGACGCTTCTCAGATTACGGATGATTCGTGGTCGTTCGACCTGAACATGTCGAACTTGGACAACGCCACGCGGAATCAGCTGTGGTTCGCGAACGACAACTCGCCGTACCGCGCATTCTCGATGATCTACACCTATTACGGTGGAAACCAGGGGCTCTCGCCGAATCCCCCGGCATTCGTCGGCTACACAGAGGCCACGGGCGACCCCCGCACGCCGGTGGCTACGACCTCCGAGACATGGGCTAACGCCGCCCTCGAGGGCTTTGGACAGGTGCCGTTCCTGAACAGCCTGCACTACACGAGCGGTGACGATGACATTCGACTCGCGAGCGGTAATGAGATGCGCCTCATCGAGGCAGAGGCGATGCTCAATACCGGGCAATGGTCGGAAGCGATGACCTTGATCAACCAGGTCCGCGCGAACGCCGGTATGAACGACCTGTTTACCGATTACGCGAACGGGCTGCCGCCAGCGAGCGACGTCGCGACCGCTATGTCCTACCTCATGCGCGAACGAGGCATCGAGTTATGGGGTGAGGCCCGACGTTGGGGCGACCAGCGCCGCTGGGAGACTGGGGGCCTGGGTGGAGACCAACAACTCGCGGACTTCGAGACCACTACAGTGCTGTTCACAACCACCATCCCGGAGCGGTCCCGGTGCCTGGATGTCCCGGATGCCGAGAGGGAATCGAACCCCAACGTTCCGACGGTCGGCGGTTGACGTCGTGAGCCGTGACAGCATGAACACGCGAGGTTAGCGGAGCAGTCGAACTCCGCGTCACGCAAACGGCCACCGGGGCGTTAGGGTCCCGGTGGCCGTCCCTTTTTCTCATTCCCTGGGGTAGAAGGTAGAACGAGGTCCGGTCGTAACCGGATTCTTCTACCGTGCCTCGATGTGGACCCCGCGCGAGAGATGCATGAAAGCGACTTGGCCCGCACTCGCACTGACCGCCCTGATGATCGTCGGCTCGGCCTGCCTCGACGACAGCATCACTGGCACCCGGACTCTGACCTTCAGCCTCTCGGCCGACCCCACGAGCACGACTGTCGGACAGACGGTCACCTTTCGTTATGAAGGCACAGGCACAAGGATCCAGGGTGTCGTCGTGGACTACGGCGACGGCTCGGTCGACTCGGTCTTCACACCAGGGACCGTGGTCGAGGTCGAAGGGAGTTTGGTGCACGAATACGGGACCTCAGGAACATTCCAGGCCGTAGGACGTCTCGAGACGGTCCAGGCCTTGTTGTCAGATACTGTGACGATTCAGGTTAATGCGCCGTGTACAGGGACGTACGGCGCTCCTCTGATTTGGGGCTGTAACGGCCCGCAACGACGCGGGCGTTTCCATGCTGGAGAAGCCCTTCACGGTCGGGTCGTTCCAGAGGGTGATCTCGGACGCGGTCCCGGCAGGGGTCGTTGCGCCGGAGGCCGCTACTCCGCCTGGCGCGGCGTCCGAGCCATGAGCCAGAGGATCCACACGCTCGCCGCGATCGAGGCGACCATCGCACTCAGGCCGCTCCCCCTGAGGAATGCCCCGATGCGCGTGTCCTGGGACAGCATGCCGTACTTCATGAGCATGACGGTCCAGTCATGGCTGAAGACGTCGATGGGCCCGAAGGGTGAGACGAGCGGGAGAGCCTGCGCCCGGGCATCGGCCGCGTAGACGCCGGCTCCGACGAGGGCGGTACCGAGCCAGAAGGTGCAAACGGCCGCTCCGAACGGATCCCGCTGTTTCAGGAAGAGATAGATGCCCGCGACCGTGGGAATCGCGAGCTGGAAGATTGTGCCCCCGGCGGTGGTCAGGATACGGCTTCCCAACCACGAAAAGGCGGCATCCCCGCTTCGTGGAATCCGAGGTTGATGCCGTCGAAGATCGAAGAGTACATCGGGTCTGCCGCGTACCCTCTCAGCAACCACAGGAGTATGACCAGGAGCGGCGCGCGCACCCACCAGTTCCGGCCAACGACGCGCGTCACGATGTGTGTGCGGATCACGCCGAACCAACCCTCGGCGGAGAGGGGGGCGTCGTGCGGTAACGGCGGGTCGCTTTGATCCTCGTTCTGTACCGCGCGCTGTGCGCGGAACGGGTTGGTCTCCATGGTGGCGACGCTACCCCAATGCGGATGAACCAGTCAAGCGTTTCGTGGGCAGCCCGTGGTAGAAGTCCTGTGGGCCGACTATCTTGGCGGCACCCAACGGGACCATTTGGCCGACCGAGGACCCCATGACAATGCGCGCGAGCACGCTCCTGAGCGGGCGCCGTGAACGCCTCGAACGACTCCTCGAGCGCGAGCTTCAACCTCCTACTCCCGTCGAGGCGAACACGCCGCTCGAGCCCCACGTTCGCGAATTCCTCCGCGAGGAGGCGGAGGACCTCTATTGGAACGAGCTCGAGTGGGAAAACATCACCTGTGAAGAAGCCCTCGAGGGGGGGGCGCTCACCGAACTCGCCTTCCCGGGCTTCCTGGCGTTCATTCGCGGGCTTCTGCTCCGCGAGGTGATGCCGGACTCGCTGGCACCCGCGTCGCCGCGTCCCCAGGTCGTCGAGGACATTCTCGACTTCTTGTGCGCACGCGTCGTCGAGCTCGAGGAGGGTCTCGCCGCGGGCGATGGTGACGACCCGGCGCATACGCGGTCCGAGATGGAAATGACCAGCCGACTCGTGGACCACGTGTTGTACCGCTTCCACGAACTGGCTCCGAAAGACGTAGACCGGGTCGAAGCCGGCAGGCGCGCTTCGGCGTAACCGGTTGCTGTGACGAAGGCACGGCCCGGGCGCACATACCTTTCGGGAGCGCCCATGCTCGTGGCGCACCGCGGCGGGTCGAAGCTCGCGCCCGAGAATACCATGGCGGCGTTCCGTCAGGCGGTGGACAGGTGGGGCGCCGATATGCTCGAGTTGGACGTGCGTCTTACGCGAGACGGGCACGTCGTGGTCATTCACGACGGCACGCTCGACCGGACCACCGACGGGCGCGGCCTGGTCGCGGCGAGCACGCTCGCGGAAATCCAGACACTCGACGCCGGCCACCGGTTCGAGGACCCGGACGGCGTTCGCTCCTTCCGCGGCACAGGCGTGGCGATTCCGACCTTCGAGGAAGTGCTCGACGCATTTCCGGACACCCGGCTCAACGTCGAAGCCAAGGAGCGGCAGGTCGCCGCTCCACTCGTGCAAGTCATCCGACGCCATGGCGCGCAACACCGCGTACTGCTGGCCGCTGAGTTCGAGCGCAGCCGGAGGGATGTGCGAGACTACCCAGGCCCCTGGGGGGCGAGTCGGCAGCAGGTCTTCGCCTTTTGGGTCCTGCATCGACTCCCAGGCGGGCACATGTACCTGCCCGCCGTGGACATCCTTCAGGTTCCTGAGGTGTGGAAGGGGCTGCGCATCGTGTCAGAGCGGTTCATTCGAGCCGCGCACCGGTACAATATCCCGGTGCACGTCTGGACCGTCGACGATCCCGAGGCCATGAAGCGGCTGTTGTCCTGGGGCGTAGACGGCATCCAGAGTGACCGACCCGACTTGCTCGCCAACGTGCTGACCGAAACCACCGGTCGGCCGCCGCCCCCGGGGACCCTATGACGGATCTGCGGAGCCGCTTCTGCCGCGTGGTGGTGGGGGCCGAGGGCGGAATCCTCACCGGCCGCGGCATGGTCGTGGCGACTTCGGGTGGACTCGACTCGATGGCGCTACTCCACTTGCTCCGCTTTGCGGCCCCGACCGCGGCACACCCGATCCACATCGCGCACTTCGATCACCACATGCGCGAAGGGTCCCACGGGGACGCCCAGTGGGTGCAGGGGGTGGCGCGCGCATGGGGGCTCCCCGTTGTCCTCGGAGGCGCGGACGCGCCGTTGCGGTCGGAGGAGTCTGCGAGAAACGCACGCTACCAGTTCCTCGAGGGGGTGCGCCGGGAGGTCGGAGCGGACGTTGTGGTGACCGGCCACCACGCCGACGACCAGGCGGAAACCGTCCTCTTCCGACTGCTCCGGGGCAGCGGCACGGTGGGCCTCGCCGGCATGGCTGAGTTCCGTGAGCCCGGGATCTGGCGTCCCATGCTCCCGTTCTGGCGCGAAGAGATTCTGGAGTACGGACTCGGCGTCGGCCTCGCGTGGAGGGAGGACCCCTCGAACTCGTCGTTGGACTTCGCCCGCAACGTGCTGCGAACGCGGATCATCCCCGAAATGGAGTCGGCGGTGGCGCC
>JAYZBT010000184.1:0-2676 GCA_036338615.1 Gemmatimonadota bacterium | reverse complement strand
GAGCCTCGCTGTATCCTGATCCAGTTGATGTCGCCGTGGCGAAGCACGGTGTACTTGCCCGGACCCTCCAAACCCAGTTCCGCTTCTGTGACGACGGGATCGTCACGAATGTCGGGGGGAAACGCGCCCGAGCCGGCCTGCAGGTTCAACGTCGAATCGACGCCCATCGTGATGCGTACGCCATCGACCGCGACAAAGCGCACGACTTCGCCCTCGAGGATCACAGAGCCGACGAAGGGCGCCGCCTTCCCCTCGGGCAGCACGAGGTCGTTTGTGGGATCCGAGCCCATCGTGGTCTCGCCCTCGGAGAGCCAATGCAGCGCCATGAGCGCCAGCCAGGAGTCGGGAGCCTCGAGCTCCGCGACACGGGCTTCCTGAAAGCTCTCGATCTTGCTGATGTGTTCCGCCGCGTCGAAGGGGATCTCCGGGCTCGGTCCTTCACAGCCCATCGCGGCCACCACGAGGGCAAAAAATAAGGGCCCAGCCGGGTCGGGAACTGGGAGCCTGCCACGATCGAGACCTCTCTGGAGAAGCTGGAATCTGCTGCGTCTGACGCCCTGACTTGGCGACTCAAGAGCTGGCCCGCAAGGCGTCTTCGACGCCCGAGACGAAGGTCGCCAGCGCGTCCCAGTAGGACTGGCCTGCGATCTGAGCGACATCGTTATGTCCCGCGCGGTCTACCCACAGTGACGAGCGCCGATGCTCGGGCAAGGCCTTGAAGAGTCGTCGCCCATGCCAGGCGCCCACCACCTCGTCGCCCTGCCCGTGGATGACCAACACCGGCGCGGTCACGTCGCCCAACTTGGCCAGACTCTCGAACTGATCGACGGGCAGGAGTCGGGCGCGAGTGACGACCCGGTAGACCGAGACGAAAGAGCTCTCGACCACCAACCCGCCCACCGGGAAGCGGCTCGCCAGGTCCACCATGACGCCCCCGCCCAGCGAGCGTCCGTGCCCCACGATCGCTGCCGCGTCGACCTCGAGTTCTTCGCGCAGGTAGCGGTAGGCGGCGTCCGCCGCGGCGTACACACCCCGCTCGGTCGGCCTACCCGTGCTCAGGCCGTAGCCGGGATATTCGAAGGAGAAGACGGAGACGCCGAGCTCGGCGTAGCGCTCCGCATGGCTGACGCCGTCCCCCAGGTCCTCCGCGTTGCCGTGCGCGAACAAAACGGTGATCGTCGCGCCTGGTGTCTCCCGATGGAACGCGACGATCTCATCTCCTGTCGCGGTCTCGAGCCACACCAGCCCCTGCGCCGCTACGTCATAGGACGACGAGGGGGGGAAGAAGATGAGCCGGTCGATGAATCTTGGGGCCATCGGCGCCTCATTCCTCCGCGCCATAGACAAAACGCTCCACTTCCCCGTGCACCCGTCGGATCGTCTCCGCGGAGGGTGGCGGCGTGAAGACCGACACGTTCAGCGCGACCGCGGTGTTCACCAGCAGGCCCCAGAGCCCGCCGTGCATGCCCAGCGGGTGAGGGACTACCACCAAGGTCAGATAAAGCGTGACGAGCCCGGCCACGATTCCGCTGACGACCCCCGCACGGGTCAGCGTGCGGGCTCCCGGGAAACACACGCCCAGGATCGCCGGCATCAACTGCAACACCCCCGCCCCCGACAGCGTGACGAGCACCACCAGGTAGTCGAACGTGCCCACCGAGAGCATGTAGCCGATCACGAGCAGTCCGACCACGATGGCGCGACCGACGTTGATGTAATGGCCCTGGCTCTCGTTCGGCCGGATGAAGCGTTGGTACACGTCTCGCGTCAGCACGGTCATGTTGGCGTGCAGGATCGAGTCGAGCGTCGACATGGCCGCCGCGGTCGCGCCGGCGAGGATCGCACCGGTCAGCCACGGATTCGTATATGCGAAGAGCAGCTCCGGGAAGATCCGGTCCGCCTCGGCACCCTCGAGGCCAGGCATGACGAGCGCGCCCCCGAGGCCGACCAACGCGGCAGGGATATAGAGCGTCATCAGGTAGATGGGTGTGGTGGCGCCGAGCAGCTTGATCGTCTTGGCGTCGACTGCGGTGTAGTACCGGATCATCATGTGCGGCTGAAACACGATGCCGAACGACAGCGTGATCGTCATCCCGATCCACATGCCCGGAGTGAAGAACCCTTCCGGTCCAGGTAGCGAGAGTAGATCGGGTCGCTGCTCCGAGACCGCGCGCCACAGTTCCAGCGGGCCTCCGAAGAGTTCATAGGAGAGCACGAGTGCTCCTACCCACACCGCGATGTACATCCAGATGCCCTGCAGCACGTCGGTCCAATACACCGCCCGGAGGCCGCCGGCCATCAGGTAGACCGCCGCGACGACGAGCAGGATGAGCGTGCCCACCTCGAAGCTGATCCGGCCTCCGGAGGCCACGTTGATGATGTAGCCGAGTCCCTGCGCTTGGACCTGGATGTAGAGGATCGTAAAGACCACCGAGACGACCGCAACGGTGACACGAACGGCTTCGGACTCGTAAAAGTCGGCCAGCATGTCGGCGGGCGTCATGTAGTTGAACGCTTTGCCCAGCGCCCAGATGCGCGTCCCGATCACATAGGTGATCGCCCCCACCAGGAGCGTCCACGTTCCCGCCGCCCAGAAGCCGACACCATTGCGGTAGAAGAAGCCACCGGAGCCGAGGAACGCGAACGAGGAGTGGAAGGACGCCACCACGGTCAGAT
>JAYZBT010000183.1:0-9252 GCA_036338615.1 Gemmatimonadota bacterium | reverse complement strand
ACCGGGGCGTCTTCATACGCCCGAGGCCAGACGCCCTCGGGCAGGAAGAGATGGCGCGGCACCATGTCGAAGTACTGGAGCGTCTCCAGGTCCTCGATGCCCCGCGCCCGAATGTCTTCGATGAGCTTCCGCCGGTATCCGGCGAAGCGGCTGTCGTCTAGAGGCCCAGATCCCACGCGCGAATCTCCTCGAGCAGCTTGTAGTTGGTGAGGTCCAGATGCAGCGGTGTTATCGAAACGTAGCCGTCCTCGACAGCCTGGAAGTCGGAGTCCTCCGGTCCGCGCCAACTCACGGAGCCACCCCCGATCCAATAGTACTCCTTGCCCATTGGATCCTTGGCACGAAGAATCGAATCCGCATAACGGCGCCGGCCCAGCGAAGTGACCCTGATGCCGCGCACCTCGTCAGGTGCCATCGCGGGCAGGTTTACGTTGAACAGCGTGTCTTTGGGAAAGCCGTCGCGACCCAGGATCCCCTCAAGGATCGTCCTCACGACCGGCTCCCACCCTGGCAGCTCCTCGTTCCCGTCGCCGCAATACGAAAACGCTACCGATGGGATGCCCATGACGGTGGCTTCCATGGCGGCGGCAACCGTGCCCGAGTAGAGCACGTCTTCGCCCATGTTCGGGCCGTGATTCACCCCCGACAAGCACACGTCGGGCCGTTCCGAGAGGAGTTCGCTCATGCCCAGGATCACGCAGTCCGTGGGCGTGCCATCAACGATGTAGGCTCCGTCGGCGGTACGGCGCGCACGCAGCGGATGATGGAGCGTGAGCGAGTGACTGGTGGCGCTCTGCTCCCGATCGGGCGCAACGATGGTGACACTACCCAACGCGTTCGCGGCGGAGGCGAGAACGCCAATGCCCGCGGCGAGGTACCCGTCGTCGTTCGTGCAGAGAATCTTCATCGCCACCGGGTTCGTCAACCGTCCTGCGAAGCCGAGCCCGGCGTGAGGACCTCACGCAGTTCTTCCAATTCCGCCTTCATGCCGGCAAGAAACTCTGGCTCCAGAACGTCTTGGCGCTCCTCCTCCAGCTCCCCCGCCTTTCGCATCTCGACCAATCGATTGTTCGCGCCCTCGATGGTGTACTTCTTTTGATACAGGAGACGCTTCACCAGCAGGATGATCTCGATGTCCTTCGATCGGTAGACGCGATTTCCGGCTCGATTCTTGGTGGGGTTGAGCACGTTGAACTGTGTCTCCCAGTACCGCAGCACATGCGGTTTGAGCCCCGTGAGATCGCACACCTCGCCGATGGAGTAGTAGACCTTCTTCGCGATGAGTTCGTTCATGACCGCTCCCTGAAGGAGTCGGGCTGCCTGCTCGCCGACCTCGGTTCACTCACTTCCAGTCTTCTGGCTTCGGGTCCCGCAACATCAATTCCCTCAACGCATCCACGGGACGCTTGTCCCCGCTCACGATCTGATACACTTGGTCCACGATGGGCATCTCCACCTGGTATCGCGCTGCGAGCTCGTGCACCGCCGCGGCTGTCTTCACGCCCTCCGCCACTGCGGTCATGTCGGCCAAGATGTGATCGAGTGTCTCCCCCTGCCCCAGTCGGGATCCAACCGTCCGGTTCCGGCTCAGAGACCCCGTACACGTAAGCACGAGGTCGCCCATACCGGCCAACCCGGAGAAGGTAGCCGCCTCGGCGCCCATGGCGACCCCGAGCCGTGTCATCTCCGCGAGACCTCTGGTGATGAGGGCAGCCATCGTGTTGTGCCCGTATCCGAGACCGTGCGTCATGCCGGCCGCGAGCGCCATTACGTTCTTGAGTGCACCGCCGAGTTCCACCCCCGTGACGTCCGTATTGGTATACACGCGGAACTGCGAGGTCTGGAACACACCTTGAGCCCGCTCCGCCACCTCCTCACTCCGTCCCGCAATCACGACCGCGGTTGGCAGTTTCTTGGCCACCTCGCGCGCGAAGCTCGGGCCCGAGAGCACACAGAAGCGCCGCATATGCTCTTCAGGAAGGACGGCTGCGAGTACCTCGTCCATGCGCAGCAGCGAGCCGAGCTCGATGCCCTTCGAAGCACTCACGATCAGTGCCTCCGAAGCGAGGTGCTCAGCTGCCTCGCCCATGATCGACCGAACGAACTGAGAAGGGCTCGCCGACAGCACGACATCCGCACCGGCCACAGCCGCGCCGAGCTCCGTCGCGGCCCGCAGTTGCTCCGGCAGAGAGATGTCGATCAGGTACGGATTGACGTGACGCTCGTTGATCGACTCTGCCACCTTGGCCTCGTAGGACCAGATGGTCACGTCGTGCCCTTTCGTCGCGAGCAAGGCCGCCAGCGCGGTGCCCCAAGCACCCGCGCCTACGACCGCGACCGAGAGAGAGTCACTCATGGACCCGCCTGGGAAGCATCGGCGTCCGCAGGCTCGACCTCCGCCTCCGGCCGCGCATGCTTCCCGAATCGGCTCTCGGTGCCGTCCAGTAGCCGGCGGATGTTGGAGCGGTGCGCGCCGACTACGAAAACCGCGAGCGCGGCAGCGAACCACACGAGCGCCATGCTCCCCGGGTGGTTCGTCAGCGCCACAAACACCGGCAAGGAGACCGCCGCACCCACCGAGCCGAGCGACACGTACCCAGTCGGTAGCGCCAGCACGGCCCATACGACGAAGCCGCCGAGCACTGCCCACGGTGCGAGCGCGAGAAAGACGCCCGCGCTGGTCGCGATCCCCTTACCACCCGCGAAACCGACCCAGAGCGAGAAGATGTGGCCCACGATCGCCGCCCCCCCGAAGGCGATCGTCCACCCGAGATCCGCGCCAACCAAGTCGGGGAAGAACAAGACCGGAAGGAATCCCTTGGCGATGTCGACCGTAACGACCGGAAGCGCCCACGTCGGGCCCAGGACCCGAAAAGCATTCGTAGCCCCCAGGTTGCCCGAGCCGTGCTCGCGCAGATCGAGGCCGTGGAACGCCCTGCCGACCCAATAGCTCGTAGGCGTCGCGCCAAGCAGATAGGAGAGGGCGAGTAGGCCGTAGGTCACTTCTCTCTACCACCCTTGAAGTGCAGCCGGATAGGCGTACCCATGAACGTCCAAGCGTCCCTGAATCCGTTGTGGAGGAAGCGAACGTAGCTCGCAGGCAGCGCCTTGGGATGGTTCGAGAAGATGGCGAAGGTCGGCGGCGTGACAGTCGCCTGGGTCGCGTATTTCACTTGCACGCGCCGTCCCCTGTGCAGCGGCGGCGGCTGGCGATGAAGCAGCTTCGACAGGACCTCGTTGACCTCGTGCGTCTCGATGCGGCGGGTGCGCTCGAGGGACACTTCGAGGATCAGGTCGAGGCACTTGCGAACACGTTGGCCTGTGAGCGCGGAGGTGAACACCATCGGCACCCATTGCAAGAACGGAATCCGCTGACGGACGGTCTTCATGTAGTCCGCGGACGTCATCGTTTCCTTTGCGACCAGATCCCACTTGTTCGCGAGCAGAATCACTCCCTTTCCTGCCTCCCAGGCGGTCTTCTGGATCCTCACATCCTGCGCGTGCAGCTCTTCCCCGCTCTCGTTCACGTCGATCAGAACGACGCAAACGTCGGCTTCGTGCACGACCCGATCGGTCCGAAGCGCGCTGTAATACTCCAGGCTGTCTTTGACCTTGGTGTGCCTGCGCAGACCCGCTGTATCGATGAAGACGAGCGTCTTCCCGTGGTACCGGAACGGAGTGTCGACTGGGTCGCGGGTCGTACCAGCGACCTCCGACACGACCACGCGCTCCTCTCCGATGAGCCGGTTCACGAAGCTCGACTTGCCGACGTTGGGCTTTCCGACGACCGCCACCCGGATGATGTCGTCTCCATCGTCGGCGTCGAGCTGCTCCGGTAGTACCTCGAGCACGCGATCGAGCAAATCACCGGAGCCTTTCCCGGAAAGAGCGCTGACCGCGATCGGTTCACCGATGCCGAGCGACCAGAACTCCTGGTGGCCCTGATCGTCGGGAAGATTGTCCATCTTGTTCGCAACGAGGATGACCGGCTTGGCAGCCTTCCTCAGCACCTCGGCGAGCCGTTCGTCGAGCGGGTGCACCCCCTGCTTTCCGTCGACGATGAACATGATGACGTCCGCCTCCTCGACCGCCGCGTAGGCCTGCTGCTTGATCGACCGATCGAGCGGCTCATCGCTGCCCTCGATGACACCGCCTGTATCGACGATGAAGAAGTGGCGCCCGGCCCAGTCCGTCGGCTCGAAGTTGCGGTCTCGCGTGACACCCGGTCTGTCGTCGACGATCGCCTTTCGCTGGCCGATCACTCGGTTGAAGAAGGTGGACTTCCCGACGTTGGGGCGCCCGACGATCGCCAGGACCGGAAGCCGTCCGCTCATGCGACGCTCAACGCTTCGATGATCTCGTAGCCGGCCCGAATCTCGGCGGGAGCGAGCGTAGCTACGAATTCGGACTTCGGCAGATCATCGATGAACGCATCGTCGGCGTTGATCGCTTCGGCCGGAAGTAGGATGAGATCACCCTCGCGCGCTTCGACGAGCGCGGCCAGGATGTCCTGGCCGCCCAACAGCCCCGCGATCGTGACCGACTCGCCGAAGTACTTGTTCTGGACTTCGACGACCCCCACATCGGCTCCCGTCGCGGCTCCCAGCGGACCCGCGCGCTCGCGCAAGAAGGGCGCCATCGAGCGTCCCGTCACCAGACGTATCCGGCGCCCCGGGAAGCGCGGCACGGTCGCGAGCCCAGCATCGAAGTCATCGACGAAACGGCGAATCGCACCCACCCCGTTCTCGTACAGGGCGCCATCGTCGTAGTACGCGACCTCCGGCACGGGTCGGCCCGCGATGAGATACATCTCGTCTGCCGCATAGCACCACCCGAAGTCACGCTCGGCCAGGGCCCGTGCGCGCGCCTGATCCACACGGTCGATCGCCGCGTCGACCTCTCCCGGGGTCAGGGGGCGCACGGGTCGATTGATGTTGTACCGCGTCAGCCCGACAGGGACCACGGAGAGGGACCGGATCGACGGGCCCAACCCCCACAAGTCCTCGATGGTGCGATCGAGATGGACCCCGTCGTTCCATTCAGGGCAGAGCACGATCTGCGTGTGCACCTCCAGCCCGCCCTCGATCAAATCGTTCAGTTGGCTCATGATCAGCCCGGCGCGTTGGTTCACGAGCAGTCGCTCGCGCACCTCGGGCTCGGTGGCATGAACGCTCACGTAGAGCGGAGAAATGCGTTGATCGATCAACCTCTGAAGGCCCTCGGGCCCGAGATTCGTCAGCGTGACGTAGCTGCCGTACGTGAACGAGAGTCGGAAATCGTCGTCCCGGAGCCAAAGCGTCGGGCGGGCCCCCTGCGGATTCCCGTCGATGAAGCAGAACACGCACTTGTTGGCGCACTCACGAATCGTATCAGGAGCCGGGACGATCCCGACCGGGTCGCCCGGCTCCCGCTCGATCTCGTAGAGGACCTGCTCGCCATCCGGGGAGACCGTCTCGAGTTCCAGATCCGTGTCCGCGAGCAGGAAGGCGAGGTCGATCCCGTCCCGGACCGGTTCGCCGTTGATGCGAACGATCCGAGTACCGATCTCGAGACTGAGCTCATCCGCGATGCTGCCGGCTTCGATTTCTGCGATGCGTACCACGGCCGATACTTGGAAATAATGCGCAAGAGGGCCCCGGGATGGGCCGAGAAGTTAACCGGGCGTGGGACCCCCTACAATTTGTGAGCTTGACCCGGGCAATACGAAAAGGCCAGCTTCACGATCGGCCTCGATGGGAACGTCGAGCAGCGCCAACGACTAAGAGGGATCCCGAGCGGATGCATTTTCACCCCAAGCGGACATGACGATGGGTGGACGGCGGGGGGGTTGGTCGGCGGCTGTCGCGGTGGTGGTGACCGTGACGGCGTGCGAGAGCGTGGAGCAGGTCCAGGACCGGTTCCGGGACATGACACCACATGAGGCATACGAAGCTTCGTTGGCGGACGCCGGTCTGACCGACACGGCTCTGGGGCGCGACTGGGCCCTGGTCGGGCGTGAAGCCGTCGAGTCCCCGGCTGCCGTGTCGCTGCCCTTCCATGAAGAGGGGTTCATCAGCGCCGAGGCCCCCGGGGCGATGGCGTACCGCGTCACGATCGCGCGTGGGCAGAAGCTCACGGCCCAGGTGACGCTCAACTCCAGCGAACCCACCCGGCTGTTCGTGGATCTCTTCCGCGTGCCCGAGGACGAGGACGATCCCCTCCGCCCCGTCATCTCGAGCGACTCCCTACCGGGCGACTTCGTCATCGAGCCCTGGAGGGGCGGCGAGTACGTTCTGCGAATCCAACCCGAACTGCTTCGCGGCGGGACCTATGGCGTCACCCTGAGACTGGATGCGCAACTGACGTTCCCTGTGGAGGGGTACGACATGCGAGGGGTGCAGAGCATCTTCGGTGTCGACAGGGACGGCGGCCGTCGAACTCACGCCGGCATCGACATTTTCGCGCGGCGCGGCACGCCCGTTCTGGCGGTATCCGCCGGAAGGGTAAACCGAGTGGACATCACGGGCCTGGGCGGAAAGGTCGTTTGGGTCAGAGACGCCATTCGCAATTCGAACATGTACTACGCGCATCTCGACAGTCAGTATGTGAGCGACGGGGACAACGTCGAGATCGGCGACACGCTCGGGTTCGTCGGCAATACCGGAAACGCACGGACCACGCCGCCCCACCTCCACTTCGGCATCTACCGCCGCCGCCAAGGAGCCGTCGACCCGTATCCGTTCCTGGATCCGCCGCGCGGCACGATGGCCGAGCAGACCGCTGATGTGGCGCGGCTCGGTGAATGGGTGCGCCTGGTCAACGACGGCATCCGGCTGCGCGAGGCACCGAACCGGCGCGGGACCGTGATCCGCGAACTCGGCAAATACACGCCGCTGCGCGTACTCGGCAGCTCAGGAGGGTACTTCCGAGTGCGAGCCCCCGGCGGTGTGGACGGCTACGTGGCCGCGAGCCTCACCGAACCGGCGGATCAGCCGCTGAGTTCTCAGGTCGCCGCATCAGGAGGGACGGTGCTGCTGGAGCCGAACGGCGGCGCTCTCGTCATCGCTCAGCTCCAACCGGGCGAAGAGGTTCCGGTGCTAGGGCGCTACGAGGGCTATCTGTACGTTCGGGCGCCGAGTGGCCACGCGGGGTGGATGGACGCGGATCAGCAGGAGTAATCGCGGCAACCGCGGCTAACCCGACGGCCTGGAGGTCGGAGTCCATCATGATCTTGACGAGGTCCGCGAACGTGACCTTGGGTTGCCAGCCGAGCACGTCGCGGGCCTTGGATCGGTGTGGTCCCCGAGATGAAGGGGAGCTGCTCGCGCTCCTCGAAATGGGAGCGCACCATATCTCGGATACCCTCTACTCGATTCACCGACGGCTCGCTTTGCGGGGGAGATCGATGTAGCCCCGCATCCCGCCCCCCGGGCCACCCCAAGCGACCAGACGAGTCATGGGAGCGAGTTCAGGAATCGGATTCGTCGGGCAAGCGCGTCAGACTCCACACCAGCCCCTACGGGATCAACGTCACCTGGAGCTCGCGGGAACTTCGGTGTCCATCCCGCCGGCCGCGGCAGTTGGCGCGCGAGATCCACACCCGTGAGCCGGCTCCGACGCATCGCCCCGCCCGGCAACATCACTTCGTCCAGCGCTTCCAACAGGAACTCCGGCCCGAGCAGACTCTCTTCGGATACGCGCATGCCTGAACCCCCCACGGCGACCTCCAGCCGCTGGAAGACGTAGACGTCGTCGTACGTGCCCAACGTCAGGTGATTCGACATCTCTTGCGCGCGCTCACCCAACCGGGCCACCGATATGCCGGCCCGGCGGGCGTTCAGAGCCACGAGAGGGGCCGGCAGCACGAAGAGCGCCGCGCGATCCTCGTGGACCCGTACGAAGTCCCGCTGCCACGCCACCTCCAGATCGGGCCGCCAAGCGTTGGTGGCCCGAGCGGCCTGGGAGACTGGCGCGGCGCCGAAGACGATCCATGCCGCGGGGAGTGCCAGCGCGACGGTCCACACCGTCCGCCGGTCGGGCAGACAGCGCCCCGCGACCACTGCCGTCACGACGGCGAAGGTCATGAGCATCGGGAGACCCAGACGCATCGTGGCGAAGTCGTCGAGCTGACCCCAGTGGTAGCTGAGCACCAACGCGAAGTTCGCGAGAACGACGATGCTGAATGCCGCGAAAGCCACGAGCCCCGGATGCTCCCGCAAGCAGTCGAGTTGGCGCAAGTCGTGCCGTCTACGCCATACCAGGAACAATGAAACAAGGCCGCCGCTAAGTCCCAGGGCCGCGAGCAGAGGAGACCCCAGTCGCGACCCGTCCAGGCTGAAGAAGAACTCGAACGCCAGAGCGAGGTTGCCCGGCACGTGCTGGAGTCCGAAAGGCCTCTCGATATCCTCCGGCAACTCCCAGAAGAGCGGATTGGAGGAGAAGGCCCGGTTCTGAAGCGGAACCAGAATGAGCAGAATGGGCGCCGCCACGAGGGCCCAGGACAGAACAGGACGTCGCTCTCGCCACCAGACCCACGCCATCAGGATGGCAGCCGCAGCCACGAAGGCTGCCGACTCGTATCGGACCTGGGCCAGCATCACGGCGCTCAGAACAAAGGCGTTTTGAGTCGGTGCGGAGGAGCTGATCAGGTAGAGACGACCCAGGAGAACGCAACCCGAGATCATGACCAGGTTCAGGACCTCCATGCCGGCGCCGGTAGCGTTGAGCGCCAGCAGCGGGAGTCCGAGCAGGAGCAGCAGGCTGAGGAGCCCCGCCTCGAAGCGTCCTCCCAGATGGCGGCCGAGCCTGCCAACGAGCAGCAGCAGCAGGCCGGAGAGCACCGCGTTCACCGCGAAAACGTTCCCGGTTCGGTAGCCCGTCAGATCATGGACGAGCGACGTGACGAGGGGAAACGCGTTGGGACGCTTGTCGACGATGCCACCCAGCGCCAGGAACTCCCCCGCGACCTCGTGGCCGCGAAGAGGCACCAGGATCTCCCTATCGAAGTGCATCGTCATCGCCGTCCCCTGGATGACGAGCTCGTCCATCAAGACCTTGAAGCCGTGCGGCTCCAACAGTTGCCAGAGCACAGCCCCCGCGAGAGCGGCGGCGCCGAGCTTCCAGTCCCCGGCGTCCCACCTGGGTCTGTGCTCCGGGACTATAACCAGCGCGATCAGTGAGAATACGAAGCCGAATGTCGCCGCGAGTATGATCAGGTCACCGAAGCGCTGCACGAGGCCGAGCGCGAGGTCGGCCGGCACCAACCAGAATCCG
>JAYZBT010000182.1:0-6634 GCA_036338615.1 Gemmatimonadota bacterium | reverse complement strand
ACCCACCACGTGGGCGCGGAAGACCGGATCGTTGCTCCAGATGTCGTCCCGGTGGCCGAGCGAGGTGTAGAACGAGCGACCTTCCCCGAAGTCTTGTACCCAGGACTGCGGGTAGTCACCGTCGAGTTCGACTTCGTCCAGGCCGTCGAGGTCGGTCTCGCGGGTGTCGATGCTCAGCAACACGTGCACACGGTCGCGCGAGAAACCGACCGGACTCTGGTTACCGAAAAGCACGTCGACGTTCTCGTCGGGACGATTCTCGCTCCAGGGGGCTGTGCCATAGTGATAGAACTCGTCGACGATGGGCCAGCTGGCACCCAGCATGCGTGTAGCCGGATGCTCCTGGTCCTCGACTTCGAGCACGACTAGGCGGCCCGGCGCTGCCGTGCGCCTGAAGTAGGCTCCGAGCATCTGACCGAAGTCGGGATAGTCGTAAAGGGTCAGCGCAGCACAGTGTACCCCGACGAATCCGCCACCACCCGCGACGAAGTCCACGATCGCGCGCTTCTGCGAATCCTCCAGCGGCAGGTTGCCGTTCGTCATCATCATCAGGCCGTCGAACTGGGCCAGGTACTCGGGCGTGATCATCGACAGGTCCAACTCTTGTTGGTCCTGCAGGTACCCCTCCAAGGTGGTCACCTCGAACCCGGCGTCGCTTCCCCACGATGTGACGGCACGCTCCGCCGGCCCCAGGCTCGTGTGTTTGTAGAGCGCCGCATGAGTGAGGAAGAGCAGCTTCTTAGGCGCTTGCTGCTCTGGCGTGCTGGGTGTGGTCGGCTCGGGTCCTGAGGCTCCTGCCGACAAGGCGAATGCGAGCGAGCAGACGGCGGTGATTGCGGCGCCTAGGGAAGTGCGCATGACGTCCTCCTCGAGTCGGACCGGGCTGGATGCCTGGCTCAGTCAAGATGCGGGGCGGGGCTCGGAGCGCCAGGCGGGGCTCGCGGGGCGTTGGTGGGATCTACGTGTTGGGCGCGCTCGCGGTAAGTAGCCTCTACGTGATCCGACGTACGGAACTCCCATGAGGTGAATCGCAGCTTGGGCTCAACAGGCTCTTTCACCTTAAGTCGAACTCATTCGAACGGGTTGTGGCTGGCGGATCACGCTGGACTCGTCGCGACCATAAAACTCCCGGCGGACGGGAAGTCGGGTAAGTCCGGGAAGAACTGAGAACTATCGCGGTTTACCCGGGGCTGGTGAACGGCACCGACCCGAGGTGGCGTCGGTGCCGTTTTACAGTGGCAACTGGTGTCGGTCGAGGCCTCTTCGCGTTCGCGCTACCCGACGCACAGCCCGTATCATCAGCCGACCGGTCCGTTGTGCGACCGAGAAGGAGGAGCCATGAGACCTCACGGATTGCGATGGGCGGGTGGTGCGGTGGTTGTCACTCTCTGCGCGGGACTCGCCGCGTGCGGCACGCAAACGTCGGAAGACACCGAGGCGGGTGAGGTAGGCATGGCCGAGGCCGGCGTCTACCCGGCGATGACGACTGAGGCGGATTTCCTGCGGGCAATGGACGAGCTGTCCAACTGGGGCCGGTGGGGACCGGAGGACGAGCTTGGTGCGTCGAATCTGATTACGCCGGAGAAGCGAAGAGAGGCGGCGGCACTCGTGACCGAAGGCATCAGCGTATCGCTCGCGCACGATGTCGTGCAGGAGACAGCACTCGATGCCGGGACGATCCTGGACCGGGAGGTGCTGCGGGTCAGCGCAACGGGTGCCTCGGACCGGTACCAGTACACCGGAAGCTATCACGGTGTCATCCACAGCCATCTCGATGCGGTCGATTGTCACATCATGTTCGACGGCAAGGGATACAACGGCGTGGCCGTGGAGGAGATCGAGGAGGCGGGCGGCTGCCCCAGGGGCAGCATCAACGCTCTGAAGGACGGCATCGTCACCCGCGGCATCTTGTTCGACGCGACGTTGCTTCCTGGCTTCGGTACCCAGGGAGGGTGGGTCGAGCCAGGTACCGCGATTCGAGCCGCCGACCTCGAAGCTCTGGAGAAGATCCAGGGCGTGAGAGTGGAGCCGGGTGACGTGATCCTGCTCCACACCGGCAGGTGGTTGCGGCGCGACGCGCTGGGGCCGTGGCCGACGTCGCAGGGCGTGGCGGGTTACCACGCCGACGTGGCCTACTTCATGAAGGAGCGCGGTGTGTCATTCATAGGCCACGACATGTGGAACGACGTGTATCCCCATGAATTTTCGGATGACCAGCGACTGCCGCTACACAGTCTTGCGCTGGTCGCGCTGGGCGTCGGGATCTTCGACAATCTCGACTTCGGACGGGTGGCAGAAGTGGCCAGGCGTCTCAACAAGTACGAGTTCCTCTTCACGGCGGCGCCGTTGAGAATCGAGATGGGGATGGGTTCACCTCTCAATCCGATCGCGACGTTCTAGTTCCCACAGAGGTAATCATGATGAAACGAGCAAGCCTGTTCGCCCTGATCTGCACCGTCGGTTTTGGCGCACCCGCCTTCGAGGCGCAGTCGCAGGAGGTCCGAATATTCAACACCGTGAAGGCGAAGCTCGCCGCGGGCGAGCGCGTCGTCGGTGGAACGGTCTCGACGGGGGACCCCGACATCTACTGCGCGATGGCGAACTCGGGGTTCGATTTCATGTGGATCGAGATGCAGCACAGTCCGCTGACGTACACGGAAGTGGCCCGCATGATCTGGGCATGTAAGGACGCCCCCGCGATCCCGTTCATCCGCGTGCCCAACGCAACCGAAGGCGACATCCAGAAGGCGACCGACATCGGAGCGCTCGGGATCATCGTTCCCATGGTCGACAACGCCCAAAAAATCGCGAACGCGGTCACCTTCGCGAAGTACCCGCCGCAAGGGAAGCGGAGCCAGGGCGGAGGCCAGTATCGAGCGTTGTGGGGGAACGACTACCGGAGCGCCGCCAACGACAACATCATGATCATCGCGATGATCGAGTCGCCGGCCGGCGCTGCGGTTGCGTCGGAGATCGCCTCTGTGCCCGGCGTCGACGTGGTGTTCGCCGCGAGCTCGGATCTGGGCAGCTTCAGCGGCCGTCGGCAGGGTGATCCAGTGTATGAAGCGCTGGTGACCCAGATCGAGGATGGGACCGGAGGGGCCGGCCGTCTTCTGGGCGGCCCCTTGGCGTGGATGTCGACGCGAGCGGGTTATCGATTCTTCCAGGGTCCGGGTACGACGAGCCTGATTCGGCGGGGTGCCAGCGTGGTGCTGGAGTCCGCGGTTCCTTGTCGCGAGCTTCCCGTCGGCGTCGCCCCTATCGAGGGCGAGGAGCGCTGCGGACAGGAGTAGTATCGAGCACCAAGGCAACGGACGTGCAGCTCGAGGAGCGAGGGTCGCCCGCCGCTCGCACGCGAGACGGGACACGCCACGGATTCATCGTGCCGCTTGGTGGCGCTGAGGAGAAGATCGGCGACAGCCGGATTATCACGCGCTTCGTCGAGCTCTGCGGCGGAGAGCATGCCTACATCGTCGTGATCCCGACAGCGTCCGAGCTGGACGACACCGGCACGCGCTACGAGGACGTGTTCAGCCGCACTGAGGGGCACGTCAGAACCGCGCTGCTCATGCTGCTGGTAGCCGCCGTGGCGTCCTTGATTCCAGCAGCACGAGCAGCGCGTGTGGATCCGACCGTCACGCTGAAGGCGGAGTGAGCCGAGGGGCCGCCACCGCCATCCCGACGTACATCTGTCTCAGTTGCGGTTGCTCCCTCCGATCGGGTCACCCGCGGGCATCGCCAACGTCGGACCGGGTACGGTGTTCTCGATGCGCGCCTGCCAGCGCCGGATATCCGCGCCGACCAGCCGCTGATGCGGGGAGCCTGCGGCGAGGCCCTCCAGGCGCGTCGCGAGGCGGTCGAGGCGATCGGAGAGCACGGCCCGGACCTCCGCGGAATTACTGTCCCTCCCCGCCTGTTGCATCATCTGGTCGGCAACGGCTCGCTGGGCCACATGCAGAACCTGCTCGCGATACTCGTCACCGGGCGTGGGCGCGTCCCACGTGACCTCGATGAGGCGATCTGTAACCTCCTCTAGATCCGGATAATCCCCGGCCGAACTTCCGAACGTGACGAGGCGGGCCATACGCTGGGTCTGGAGAATCTCACCGACGGTGAAGCTCGCCGCCGCCTCGGCAGCGCCTAGGGGATCGAAGAGTTGTTCGGTGCGTCCAGGGAACGCCTCACCCTCCGCGTACCGGAAGGCCGGTGGCGGGATCATGGAAACGATGTCTTCCGAGAGCGCCAAGAAATCGACTGAGAGCGTCGACAGTACGGTCTCGAGCGCGTCTCGCTGCTCTTCGGCCGGCACGATCTCGAACGGGGTCTGTCCGTCCCCCTTGACCGCGTAGCGGTAGTCGGCGCCCCCCAGACTCTGCACCGCGGACCGCAGTTGGAAGCGATGGTGCATATAGAGCGGCAGTAGCACGTACTCCAGGTTCGACAGCGGCTCGCCGGGACGAATCGCGTCCAGGCCGAAGCGCTCGAGGCCGATCTCGCGCACGCGGATCTCGAGCTTGAGATGGTCGACCAGATTCGATCCGTTGTCCCAGACGCTCGCGTACTGATGACCCGCCCCGACGAAGTTGTTGTTCGTATGCCCCATGTAGATGAGCCCGTTGTCCACGCCCTGCTGCGCGATTTGGGCGAGCGCCTGCACCTCGTCGGTTCCGCCGGGGAACTCGCGGTAGAGCCAGTTCACCGAGAGCTCGTCGTACGTGCCGATGCGCTGGATGTACGCGTCGGACAGGTCGATGTCTCCGTTGCCGTCGATCTGCACGAACGGCGCGGGATAGTCCATCACGCTCTCCCGTCCGTACGAACTCGCCATGTAGTTGTGCGGGAACCCGATCGTATGCCCGACTTCGTGCGCGGAGAGTTGACGCACACGGGCGAGCGCCATCTCTACGGCGTCCGACTCGGGGGCGACCTGCGCGAGGTACTCGAAGTTGGGCGCGGCCGAAAATTCGAAGTAGCCGCCACCGCCCGGAGACGTAATGCCCCCAGTGAACGGCGGTACCATGCCCTGGCCGTGCATGTAGTCCTGTCTGAGGCGTAGGCTGCCCAGGTTCACCACGCCGCGCACGATCTCGCCCGTGCGGGGGTCGATGGTGGTATTGCCGTACGAGTATCCGCGGGTCCGCCGGTGCGTCCAGTGGATCATGTTGTAACGGATGTCCTGCGGATCGATGCCCGCAGGCAACACCTCGACCTGGAATGCGTCGATGAAGCCGGCAGCCTCGAACGCGGTGTTCCACCACCGCGCACCTTCGATCAGCGCAGTGCGCACAGGCTCCGGGGTGCCGGGGTCCACGTAGTAGATGATCGGCTCGACGGCCTCGGACATCGCGGCACTGGGGTTCCGCTTCTCCAGGCGATGTCGCGAGACCCAACGAAGACGCGTGTCTTCGTCGATGGCGGTCGCGTAGTCGTACACGGTTGGCCCGTTCATGCCCACGCGGGGGTCAGCGGCGCGAGTCCGGTACCCGTCGTCGGGCAGCTTGATGAATGAGTGGTGCTGGCGCAGAGTGATCGCGCCACCTGTCGCCGCCACGCCCCGAACGAGACCGCCGGGTGCGCTGCTCGTGAAGGTGAGGGTCGCTTCCACCTCGGTATTTTCCGGGAAGGAGCGTGTGGCTTCCAAGTGTAAGGCGCTGCGCGAGGGGTCGAGCGTAAATGTGCCTTGGTTCCGCTGAGCGATTTGCTGCACGACGCCGCGCGCGTCACGAAGGAAGAAGTCTGTGGCGTCGACGAGTATGCGCCCGTCGGTTTGGGCGACGATGTCGAAGCCCCAGTGCACAGAGGGCGCGAACGCGTCGCGGACCGCCTGCACTTCGGTCTCGTTGTCGCTGCGGGCGCGGAAGCGGTAGTTGGGCTCCATGAGCAGCACGCGGGGCCCGATGCGCTTGGCCGCGAGCACGTGCGTGCCCTGGAGCTGACCGCGATCGATGCCGACAGGGTTGCTACCGAGCCCGGACCCCATCGAGATCTGGTAGAGGAACTCGGTGTCGAGTTCGGCGATTTCCCAGTAGAGCGCGCCGCTTCCGTCGTCCCAGTAGAGGTTGAAGAACCCCGCCATGATGTCGGTGCCGCGGGTCTTTTCTTCGATGCTCGGCAGAGAGTCGGTCTGCGCGGAAGCAGGGACCGCGATGTTCGCGGAGGCGATGGCTCCGATGGCCAGCATGCTGAATAGGCGGGGTAGGAAGGCGGCGGCGCGCCGAAAGACGGGGAGAGACATTAGGGTCACCTCGGTTGGAGCAGTCCGGGAGCGTGTGTCGTACCGCGAACATCCCACCCAACGCGCCGGGCGCGCAATGTCCTCGTGTGCGGTTGCATGGGTGGCATGTGAAGTGGCAGAATCCATATCGTCGCTACCGAGATAGGCCGTAGGTAGGCGGGCGTGGCAGGAGACTTGCTATGACGGGGGAAAAAGAACGAGTCACAGCCGGGCTTCACGAGTTCGGTCGACGCTCGGCCGCGCCACCGGGCGGCGTGCTGGCGACGCCGAGGTCCGGAGCCACGTTGCGACCCCTGCTCGCGGCCGTAGAAACGATGCAACTCGGGGTGGTCATCGCCGACGAGTCCGGCGTGATCCTTTATGCGAATCCCGCTCAAGCGAGGATGTACGGGGTCGATT
>JAYZBT010000181.1:0-5447 GCA_036338615.1 Gemmatimonadota bacterium | reverse complement strand
CTCCCGGGACCGGGCTTCGCGGACCTCCCCGAATACAGCGTCGAGTCCAGCTACTACACCTGGGTAGACCAGCACAACTCACTGGGTCTCGGCGAGGACGTGCCCATCGCCACGGGCAATCTGTTCGATGGCGTCCATGCGCTCGTCGACGACGAGTTCGTCACGCTCAGGGTCCCGTACCCCATGGGGTTCTATACCAAGGGGTTCGAAGGCCGGATCGACGATCTTGACGCCGGGTGGAAGGGCCGCGGTCTGTGGGTCCCCGAGGGGGGGCGCACGCCCTGGCTCAAGGAAGGAGGCCAAGGATCGAAACCCATTGTGGTGCACTTCCAGGTCAGACCGAATCCGCTGGCGCGCTAGGACTGAGCCTCTGCTACCTGATTCGTCCGCCGCTTGCCCGGGCTATTCACCCCCCCAGCACGTCGGTATAGCCGAGGGCCGTGGTGTCGTTGTCGAGGAAGATCCTCGCTCACACCGTGTCCGGTGACGTAGAAGAAGCCGTTCTCGCGGCACGCTTGTCCGATGGCGTACCTCACCGCGGCCTGATCGCCGTCGCCGGTGACCCGCGGGGCGACGTCGATGATGGAGACGCCTGGGGCGTCGATGGTGAGGATCGCGACCAACGCGATCACGAACTGGAACGGGTCCAAGAGTTGGGCTCTCCTTTAGGCTGGTAGTTGCGGGCTGTTAGGGTGGGATTAGTGCCCCTGCATCTTCCAGAAGCCGATCCCGCCCGGCTGATAGTGTAGCTCGGCGCTCGCGACGAGTCTTGCGGCCGCGATGTCCACCACATCGAGGGTGCCGCGCGTGGCGCCCACAGCCTCGTTCGAAACGAAGGCATACCGCCCGTCTGGGCTGACCACCACACCGTGCGTGACCGGCTGGCTCGTCTCGACGCGGGTCTCCTCGCCGGTCGCGAGGTCGTAGATCGCGATGGCCTGATTCCCTTTGAGTGTCACCACCAGCTTCGATCCGTCGGGGGTGATGTCGGCGTTATAGGGCCCTCGTCCTGCGGGGAATCTGCGAAGCACCTCCAACGACTGGGCGTCGATCTCCAGAACATCGCCGCGTCCGTTGCAGGGCACGTACAGGCGCTCGTCGTCCGGGGAGACCACGACCCAGGTGGGCTTGCAGATCGTGGCGGGGTCGACCTCGTTCCCGTTGGATGCCACGGATCCGGTGTGCTCGGTAGCGCCTTCGTGTCCCAGGGTGAGCGACATCCGGCGGGAGACGTCGAGCCCCATGATCGAGGTCTCGACCAACTGGTCGGACATCATGCAGACAGAATAATGGCGCGTACCGTCCCGGCTCACCCGGCTGCCATGCGGCATCACGCACGTCTCGATCTGGCGGACCTCCTGCATGAACGGCGTGAAGACCGCCGAGACCGAACTGGGAATGGGGTCGCCATGCAGGTTGAAGTTGACGACGAAGAGCGAGGCGCCGTCGGGGGTCATCGACATCGTCGACGGAAAGAGGCCCACGCTTGCCGAATCCACGAACTGCTCGGTCTCGGTCTCCATCTTCCAGACCTGGCCGTACGGCTGTCCGTGCGCGATGGAGACATACCAGTGATCGCCGGACGGAGAGACCGTGATGCCGTGCGCACCATCCAGGTCCGCCGGATGGAAGCCGACGCTGATCGCCTTCTCTTCGACGACTTCGCTGCCGTCGAAACGCACGCGTGACACGAGATCCGAGGCCTCGTTGGCGACATAGACCCAATAGCTGCCTTCCTCGGACTGCGCGGAGAGTGGGGTCGCGGCCAAGGTGGCGGCGCACGCGGCGACCGAGAGCGCGAGCACGAGGCTCGCGCCCGCCGGCCTATTGGTCATCGGTCCCTCGGTCATCAGAAAGTGATGGGCCGTGGCTGGGCGTGCTTCACGACCCACAGGCCGCTCGTCATGTCGCTCACGAACAAGTGGCCCTTGAAGAGCTGGGGCCCCCAAGCGTTCGCTGAATTCGCCCGAAGCCCTTGTCCCTCGGCGGCCCGGGTGCGGAAGAAGCCAAGCTCGCGACCTTGGCGGTAGAGGTCACCGCGCAGTGTCCCGCTCACGTCGACGATCCGCACGCCCCCTTGGTAGTAGGCGATGTAGAGCACGTCGTCCTCCACCCAGACGTTGTGTGCGCCGGCCTCGGGAAGGTCGTATTTCGCCACTTCACGTGGGTTCTCCACGTCGCTCACGTCGATCACGTGGATGAAGCCGCGCATCCCGTCCGCGGTCCCGATTTCGTCGCCCAGGAACACGTAGTCGCGGTTGCGCCATGCGACGTGCGTATTGCCCTGGGGGTAGGAGATGCTCGAGACGAATTGCGGCTCGGTCGGCGTGCCCCCGTGCGTGCCCGCTCCTACGTCGAGAATGAAAAGCCCGTCGTCCCAGTAGGAGAGGTAGGCGTAGCCGTCTTCGGCCCAGACATCGTGCAGGGACTTGTTCGTCTCCCCTGGACGGAGCTCCCAGCGACCCGCGTGCTGCGGGTTCGCGGGATCGCTCATGTCGATGATGTTCATCGCATTGGTGCCGTCGTTCACGGCGTATACGATGTCACCCATGATCCAGACGTTGTGGATTCCCCCGGTGAGTCCGTCCGTCATCTCGGCCATGACGGTCGGGTGGGCAGGGTCCTCGAGGTCCAAGACGACGATCCCGTTCCGGCGCGTGCTCGCGTTCTCGCGGGTGATGATCGCCCAGGACGCGTCGTCACTGACCTTCACGTCGTTCACGACGCGGGCATCGACCACCACGGAATCGACCAGAACAGGGGTCGTCGGATCGGTGACGTGCCAGACGAACATGCGCTGCCCGCCGCCCTGCGCGTGCGTGCCGGTATATGCGTAGTCCTCACCGTCTCTACCCTCGAAGACCCAAAGGTCGCTCGTCGCTACGTCGGCACGGGGACCGTGGGCGACGAGCTCGACAGCGACGGGGCCCTGCCGGGCCGAGACCTCCACGATCGCGGCGGCGGACGCCGGGCCGGTACTCGCGAGTACGCGGTACGCTCCAGTCTCCTCAGCGACGAAGGTGCCGTCCTCGAAGACGAAGCCACCGTTCCCCTCCAGCCCCGAGACCGCCAGGTCGAGCGCGATGTCGGTGACGGCGCGCCCCTCGACGTCCCGCGCGACAATCTCGAACTCGACCACGTCGCCGGTGCGCGTGCTGGCCGTGCCCGGCGTCATGGAGACCGAGCGTACCGGGTTCTCCACCACCGAGATCGTGGCGTCCGCCGTGACCCCGTTCTCGGTGCTGGCGCTTACGGTAACCGTGCCCGCTGCCAGGCCAGTAAGGATCCCACTTCCGGTGACCACCGCGACAGAGGGATCGGACGACCGCCAGGAGATCGATGCAGTCGTGTGCTCGGCCCCTCGGTCGGTCATCACCGTGCCGCCCATCTGCAGCGAGGTTCCGGTATATGGAGTATGAGACAAGTCGTCGAACTCGATCGACGCCGCGGGATGATCGAGCACGGTGACCGGCAGCGTGGCCAGCTGACGAACGCCCGTGAGCCCGAACGCCGACCCATCGCTCTCCGGCACCATGACCGCCGCGGTGAGCGATCCGGAGCCGGGTTGCTGCCCCGTGAGTTCGATCGAGGAGCCCGACAGGATCGAGGTCCTCGGGGAGAGCCCCCCCTGTACGAGGATCATCGCGATTGCGCCCTCCACCGGGTTCCCTTCACCGTCCACGAGGGTTGCTTCCAGGATGACCGTCTCATCCCTCGTGACGACCAACTCCTCGGTGCCGAACCGGATCTCCGTTACTCGAGTGCCGGCTGTCCGCTGCTCAGGCGTTGCGGTAGGCATTTGAGCCGTCCCGTCCACGGCGGACGTGAGAAGGACGGTGAGCGCGGCCGTACCCATTGTCCCGAAGCGCGTCATGAAGCGGGTCATGTGTGGTATCCCAGTGAATTCACGTGGTTTCGCCCCGTTCGGATCGCAGGGCAGGCGTTCAAAATAATCGCCAAGGCAGCGGGCCGCGATGACCCGTGGCGCCGGGCGCGGGAATCAGTCCGCGATCTCCTGCAGCGGGTAGAGGCGACAAGGATAGCGCGAGATGGCCTCTCGTAGTTAGCCCGCAACGGGCTTGTCACCAGGGCCGGCGCGACGGATGTTTTGCGCTGGCCCATGAGCATGGGCGCCGCGCATGAACTAGGGGCTCGTCCCGTGAATCGCCGTGACTTTCTATCGTTCAAGAGTGACTGCGGGAAGAAGAAGCTCGACCTCTCCCGGGAGCGGCTCTACAGGGGCTGCGGAGACAAGGGAACGATGCGGCGGGTGTTTCAGAATCTCGATCGAGTCCTGAAGGACATAGACACATTGCGTGTCAAGGATGCCAACGGTCCGTCCGATGAGGCGTTCGAGCGGGAGTTCGAGGCTCTGCTCGCATCGTTTCGGGCGCGCGGTGGCCGAGTGGAGTTCTCTGAAGCGTTTGCGCAGCGCAGTCTGCCGACTTAGGCGTTACTCTGGGCTCATCGGCTCAGGTACTTGAATCCATAGGGAGATCGACATGCGACCGTCCGCCGCAAAAGTGATCATGGCGCTAGCCGCCACCGCGTTCCTCACCGGGGCCGCGAGCGCACAGACCACGACCCGCCTCTACGACCACGTCCATATGTCGGTTCCGGACCCTCAAGAAGCGGCCCAATGGTACCACGACCACATCGGAGGTGAGTGGGTGGACGGCAGGACGGATCGGCTGCTGTTCGGCACGACCCGCATCATGTTCTTAGGGAACCGGGGCAATACGAGAAAGCCCAGCGCAGGCGGCGCGATCGATCACCTCGGATTCTCGTACACGGACCTGGCCGCCAGGGTCGCCGACACAGAGGCCGCGGGCGCTACCCTCGAGGGGCCGATACGCGAGATACCGGGGCTTTTCAAGCTGGCCTTCATCGTGGATCCGTGGGGCACTCGACTCGAGTTGGTCGAAGACGAGCAGCACCTCGGCTTCCATCACATCCACCTACGGGCGCCGGACCCGGTCGAGACGCTCCAGTGGTACGAGGACACGTTCGGGGGCGTGCGCATGAACTTGAGGGGGTTTGCGCCCCTCGAAGGCCTCCTGTACCCGGGCAACGTTTGGATCCTGGTCACGCGCGGAGACACGTTCCCGAGCAGCGAAGGCACGATCGACCACATCGGGTGGCGTGCTCCAGACGCGGCACCCACGCTCGCCGACCTGACGGCCAGGGGCATCGAGATCACGTCGCCGCCGCGAGAGATGACGCTGCCGAGCGGGATGATCGAGTTCTTCTACGTCGCCGGTCCACACGGTGCGAGAGTCGAACTCGTCGATCGCGCGCCAGATATGCGCTACCAATAATGAAAAGCGGGGCCGGGCGTTGTGGCCCGTCCCGCCTCAGTTACGCCGTCACTAGGCCGGGCGACCAGTCCTCCATCCACGTGCGCGCGCGGGCGCCGTCTCCGCCGCCGTAGGTTGCCGTCAGGCTGA
>JAYZBT010000180.1:0-12337 GCA_036338615.1 Gemmatimonadota bacterium | reverse complement strand
GGTACACCAACCGCGACGGAGCTGAGCCCCAGCGAACGCCAGCGTTTACGCAGCCCGAACCAGACGAAGAGCGCAACCAGTAGCGGGAGTCCGGCCGAGCGTGTGAAGTACGCCAAGCCCACCGCCGCGACGCCGCCTACGGTCCACCACCACCCCGCTTCGTCCTCGTCCGCGCCCTCGAGCGCCCAAAGCGCCGCCATGGTGAACGCGACGAAGAGCGGATCCGACAAGATCCAGTGGCTGTGGTAGACGACGGCCGAGGAGATCGCGAGCAATGCGGCAACGCCGAGGGCCGGCCAAGCGCCGAGGCGGCGCTCGGCCCACAGAAACGTGAAGCCCACAGTCGCGACCGTCGAAATCGCGGCGACCGCCTTCAGCGCCGTCCAGGTGCGTGCGCCGAGCAGGAGCAGGGCCGCGAGCAGGCCGGGAAAGACCGGCGGATACTTGGTATGCGGGAGCTCCGCCGGATCGTAGAGGTCCGTATACGTGCCGTGCTGCACGAGTGAATATGCGAGCGTCACGTAGGCCGCGTTGTCGCCGCCGTTGTGGGGCGCCGGATTGAAGGCCGCGACCACGAGCACCGTGGACAAAAAGACGCTGATTCCGAGCGCGAGCCAACGGGAACGACGGCGGTCAGTCAACTCTCAGATTCTCCGAATGTGGTGGCCAGCACGCCGCCGGCCCGTTCGAGACGTCGAATCGCCTCCTCCCGACCGACGGATAGACGACTCATCACCAAAGCGGTCTTCACGTGGCCCTCCGCCCGGCGCAGCAAGTCGGTCGCTTCGCGCCGCTCGAGGTCGAGGATCTCCGAGAGAATGCGCTCCCCCCTGTCCTGTAGCTTCTCGCACGTGACCTGGAGGTCGACCATCAGGTTCCCGTACACCTTGCCGAGGCGGACCATCGCGCCCGTCGTGATCGTATTCAGCACGAGCTTCGTAGCCGTGCCCGCTTTCATTCGCGTGGAGCCCGTCACGACCTCGGGTCCGACCAACGGGGCGATCACGACATCGTGCCGATCGAGCAGCTCCTGAGACGGGTGGGTGCAGAGCAGGAAGCCGGTCGTTGCGCCCAGCTCACGTGCGCGTGCCAGCGCGCCGTGCACATAAGGCGTGGTGCCCGAGGTAGCGATGCCCAGGACGAAGTCGTCGCTCGTGACCTGAATCTCATCGATGGCGGCCGCTCCCGCCTCGGGGTGGTCCTCGGCCCCTTCCTGCGAGCGCACGAGCGCCGCGTACCCGCCCGCGACGATGCCCAGCACCATTCCGGTATCGGTCCCGTACGTGGGAGGCATCTCGGCGGCGTCCAGCACTCCCAGCCTGCCCGACGTGCCGGCGCCCACGTAGACGAGCCGCCCCCCGGCCCGGAACGCAGCCACCGCGAGCGACATCGCTCGCGCTATCGATTCACGCTCCTCACCCACGGCGGCAGCGACGAGGCGGTCTTCCTCATTGATGAGATCGACGATGCCCAAAGCGTCCAGTTCATCGATGGCGGTCGACCGGGGGTTGCGTTGCTCGGTGAGGCGGGGATCCCGCATGGGCGCTTGTCAGTACCGGAAGGGAGACAGAGATTCTCGCGCGCCGAACAGTAGTCCGACCGTACCGAAACCGGCAACGCACCCCTACCCCCGGCCCGATGCCTTCGTCCATGCTCGCAGTCCTGCGGTCACCGACTCGACGATCCGTCACCCTTGCTCTGTTGCTGCTCACAGCGGCCTGCACGAGCGACAGCGAACCGGGTGAACTCCCTCTCTTTCCGGCTGGCTGGTCGTACAGCGAGTCGGCCGAGCCGGTCCAAGGCGCCAGCGGCATGGTCGTCTCCACCGACGAGCTCGCCAGTCGAGTGGGAATCGAGGTCCTTCAGGCCGGAGGGAACGCAGTCGACGCGGTCGTCGCCGTCCAGCTCGCGCTCGCGGTGGTGAACCCTGAAGCCGGGAATATCGGCGGCGGTGGCTTCATGGTCGTGAGGATGGCGGACGGTGCGGAGGCCGCGTTGGACTATCGCGAGAAGGCGCCACTCGCTGCGACGCGCGACATGTTCCTCGACGAGCAGGGCGAGCTCACCAACAAGTCCCTGGTGGGACACCTTGCCGCGGGGGTGCCAGACACCGTTGCGGGCATGTGGGTGGCACACCAGCGCTTCGGCACCATGCCCTGGGCGGATCTCGTACAGCCCGCCGTCGAGCTGGCGGAGGGCTTCGTGGTGACGCAGAGATTCCTCGGATCTCTGAGCAGCGACATGGTTGAATCGCTTTCTGCGTTCGAGGCTTCGGCGGCCCAGTTCCTCCCGAACGACGGCATGCCGCCGCGCGTCGGCGACACCCTCCGGCAACCAGACCTGGCTGCGACTCTGGCGCGTATTCGCGAGCAGGGCTCAGACGGATTCTACGCAGGCGAAACCGCGAACCTGCTGGTCGCGGAGATGGAGCGAGGCGGTGGCATCATCACGCATCAAGACCTCGCTCGGTACGAGGCCGCATGGAGAGAAGTGGTCTCGTTCACCTATCGCGGGCACCAGATCATCTCCATGCCACCGTCGTCCTCCGGTGGCGTGACGATGGCCGAGATCGCGAACATCCTCGAGCGCTACGAGCTCGGCTCACTGCCATGGCATGGCCCCGAGATGATCCACCTGTATGCAGAAGCGTTCAAGCGAGCCTATGCGGACCGTAATCACTACCTGGCCGACCCCGACTACGTCGAAATGCCCCTGGAGCGAATGACTTCCTCCCGCTACGCAGCCGAGCGGGCGGCGACCATACGCACCGACATGGCCACCCCTTCCGCCGACATCGGGCCCGGCATGGACGGCGACGACGAAGGCGAGAACACGACGCACTTCTCCATCGTGGACAGCAATGGAAACGCGGCGGCAGTCACCACCACGATCAACTCGTGGTACGGGAGCAAGGTCACGGTGACGGGGGCCGGGTTCGTCTTGAACAACGAGATGGACGACTTCTCCGCCAAGCCGGGCACGCCTAATCAGTTCGGTCTGGTCCAGGGCGAAAACAACGCGGTCGGACCGGGCAAGCGCATGCTGTCCGCTATGTCGCCGTCGATCGTCGTCGATCCCGACGGAAGCCTCAAGATGGTCACCGGAACACCCGGCGGCTCGACCATCATCACCACGGTATTTCAGACGATCTCGAACGTGCTCGATTATGGGATGAACGTGGTGCAGGCGGTGAACGCGCCCCGCGTGCATCACCAACACCTGCCGGACCAGATCTTCTATGAGCGCGCCGGTCTGGAACCGGCTACCACGCTGGCACTGCGGGGGCTGGGGCACACGCTGATGGAGCGGTCCGGCGTCTCGGGGGACGCGCAGATGATTCTCGTCGAAGGCGGAGTCCTCACCGGTTGGTCGGACCCCCGTCGGGGCGGCCGGGCGATCGGGTACTGACGGCGGGACACTAGGCTTCCATGGGTGAACTTCGCGCCATCCTCCCGTACTTCCGACCGTACATGCGGTCGCTGTACTGGGGCGTCGTATTCGTGTTCTTCGCCAATCTCTTCCAGGCCGTCGGTCCCTACCTCATCAAGCTCGCGATCGACAGTCTGGAGAACCCGGAAGCCGTGGCGGGCCGAATCGCCATGTACGCGGGCTTGATGGTGGCCGCGGCCCTGGTGGGTGGAGCGGCGAGGTTCGGCATGCGGCAGCTACTCAACGGGATGAGCCGTCGCATCGAGTGTGACCTGCGAGACGACTTCTTCCGGCACCTGCTCAGAATGGATGCGACGTTCTACGGCAAGACTCGGACGGGCGACCTGATGAGCCGCGCGACCAACGACACGCTCGCCGTACGCATGGCCGTGGGGCCCGCGGTCATGTACACGGCGAACACGGTAATAGGCTTCGCCCTCTCGCTCGCGCTCATGATCTGGATCAGCCCGCGGCTCACGCTATTCGCGATGATACCGATGATTGTCTTGCCGCCGATCGTGCTGATGTTCGGCCGCATCATTCACCGCCGGTTCGAGCAGATTCAGGAGCAGTTCTCGTCGCTCTCGACGTTCGTCCAGGAGAACCTGACCGGCGTACGCATCGTGCGCGCTTATACGCAGGAGTTGGAGCAGGCGCGCCAGTTCGAGACCTACAACGAAGAGTACCGCCATCGGAATATGAGCCTGGTGCTCACTGCCGGGGCGTTCCACCCGGTGCTGATGCTGATTTCCGGCGTCGCGATGGTGCTCGTCACCTGGCTGGGCGCGCTCGAGGTGATCGCCGCGCGCATGACGATCGGGGATTTCGTGGCCTTCGGGTTCTACCAGGTTATGCTCATCTGGCCGGTGATCGCGCTCGGGTGGGTCGTGACCCTCTATCAGCGCGGTGCAGCGTCGATGGGGCGGCTCAACAAGGTGCTATCGGCGACGCCCGGAGTCGAAGTGCCCAGGCAGCCGGCCTCTCTGGAGCACGCTCTGGGCAGAATCGAATTCCGGAACGTGTCGTTCGCCTACCCGGACACGGATCGGGACGTGCTGGCCGGAATCAGCCTGGTGGTGGAACCGGGAGAGACAGTCGCGATCGTCGGGCCGACGGGCTCCGGCAAGAGCACGCTCATTGGGCTGCTGGCCCGAATGTACGACCCCACGGGTGGGGAGATCCTCTTGGACGGTGTGAAGCTCACGGACCTGGATCCCGCCGACCTGAGGCTGCTCATCGGCATGGTCCCGCAGGACTCCTTCCTCTTCTCTGCGACCATCGCGGACAACATCGGCCTCGGGCTCGATTCCGAGCGGCCGCTCGTGGAACCGTCGGGTGAGCCACGCGACGTGATCGTGGCAGCGACACGCATCGCCCAGCTGGCCGAGCAGATCGAGCAATTCCCCCAGCGTTACGGGACCATGCTCGGAGAGCGGGGCATCAACCTGTCCGGAGGACAGAAGCAGCGGGCTACACTCGCGCGCGCGCTCGCGCGGAATCCGCTCATCCTCGTATTGGACGACGCGCTCTCCGCGGTCGATACGCATACCGAAGCCAAGATCCTGGATGATCTGCGCTCCGTCATGAAGCGACGCACGTCGTTCATCATCAGCCACCGCGCGTCGGCGGTCATGCACGCGGACAAGATCTTCGTGCTCGACGCTGGACAACTCGTGGAACAGGGGACACACGCCGACCTGATCGGCGGAGACGGAGCCTACGCGCGCCTGCTCCGACGGCAGACACTCGAGGAAGACCTGGAGTCGCGCCTGGCGCCCGCGTCGGGAGACTGAGGCTGCGTCAAGGCCCGCTGTACTTCTTCAGCGACCTGTTAGATCCGGTTCAGGATGAAGTCCGGGGTGAAACGCGCCAAGACGGAAGTCATCAGCGTGAACTGGCCGGTGAGCAGCAGAACACCGAGCAAGATCAGCATCACGCCGGACGCCTTCTCGACCACGGGGATCCAACGGCGGAAACGCTGGAACGTTTGGAGAAACTTGTCGAGCGCGAGCGAGGCCATGAGAAACGGAATCGCGAGCCCGGCGCTATACACCGCCAGGAGCCCGACACCCTGCCACATCGTATCCTGCGAGAAGCCGAAGGTGAGGATGGCACCCAACACCGGCCCCAGGCACGGCGTCCAGCCCGCCGCGAACGCCATTCCGACCCCGAACGTGCCGATGTATCCGGCCGGCTTGTCGCTGATGTGGATGCGCTTCTCGCGCATGAGCGGCGTGAGCCTGAACACGCCAGAGAGGTGCAGACCGAGCACGATGATGATCACGCCGCCCATGCGGGCGATCCAAAGCTCGTATCGCTGAAAGAACTGCCCGAGGAAAGAGGCGGAGGCACCGAGCACGATGAAGACCGCGCTGAAGCCGAGCACGAAGAGCAGCGAGTGGATGAACGTAGCTCTCCGGTTCACGCCCGCCTGCAAGTCCTCGAGGCTCATACCCGTTACCAGGGCCAGATAGCTCGGAACGAGCGGCAGCACGCACGGAGACAGGAAGGACATGATGCCGGCCAAGAAGACGACAAAGAGTCCCAGGTTGACTTCGTTCACGATTTCTCGCCCTTAGGTACGATTTCCGAGTCGAGCGCTGCCGTGCGCTCCTCCGCCCGCGCGCGTCGGGCCTGAAGATACGCACGAATCCCTGTCGTGACCGCAAACCAGGCCGCCACGGCCCAAATCATCCATCCCACAACCGTCGGGAAAAACCAGGCGAAAACCGCAATCGCCGCAATCCCCACGGAGACCGTCCCGAGCACGGTGCGGTCCTCGCGGCCCAACGTACGGTCACCCGCCAGCGCTTCGCCAAAAGCCGCGCCCGCCCGCACGAACGGAGCAAGAGTAATCGCCCCCGGCATCTGGCCGAGGGCCCGTATCTGCTGCTCCAGCCGCTCCGGAAGCGTGCCTTCGGGATCGAGCGAGGCAGTCGGTCTCATCAACTCTGATGACACGGAGTCCGGCACGCCCGCTGTCCGGCCCGGCAACACGATCTCCCCCGACGAGGCGAGATCCGCGACGAACAACCCTTCGAGCTGGCCCGCCAAGCCCGTATCGAGAACTCCGACGTCGAGCTCCCAGTTCCCCATCAGGCTGGCCGAGTTGAGGTTGCTCGAGCCGACGCGACACCAGAGGCCGTCGACAACCGACGTCTTGGCGTGCATCATCGGGCCCTGCCATTCGAAGATGCGCACCCCACACGCGAGCAAGAAGCGATATCCGCCTCGTGACAGGCTCCCCACCAGCGGCCAATTGTTGTGGGCTGGCACGAGGATGCGCACGTCGACGCCGTGCTGGGCCGCGGCTCCCAGCGCCTCCGAGATCGAGCGCGGCGCGACGAAGTATGCGTCGGTGATCCAAATGCGCCTGCGCGCTTTCGCGGCCGCCAGGTGGAGCGTTCGGTACACGCGCGTCTTGCCCGGCTCTCCCTCGATCAACCAGACAGGCGTCTCGCCCGCAGCCGCGCGCTCGGGAAGTGTCTGCTCGAGTGCTAGAGGCTCACCGATCCCGCTCCAGAGTCCTTCGAACGCCCGGGCCGACGCTCGAGCCGCCGACCCACGTATCTCGATGCCGGTGTCCCTCCAGGGCGCCTCGTTCGAGCTGCCCGCCCATTCGTTGCCCACGCAGAAGCCACCGACGTAGGCGACCTCGCCGTCGACCGCGATGAGCTTGCGGTGATCGCGCTGCAGCACGCCGAAGGCATCACCCAAGCCGAGGGCGGGCCGATTGAACGCACGCACGTGCACACCCGCCTGCCGCATCGGCCTCCAGTAGCTGTGGGGCGTCGCCCAGCACCCGAGCCAGTCGTACAGCACGAAAACCGGTACGCCCTCCCGGGCTTTCCTGATGAGTGCCTCGCGAAAGGCCCGGCCGACGCGGTCGTCCCGTACCAGATAGTTCTCGAAGTAGACGAAGTGCTCGGCTGCGTCGATCGCCTCGAGCCAGGCGTCGAAGGTGCTCGAGCCATCGAACTGGAGTCGGATCCGGTTCCCCGAGAGCGTGGGAGAACCGGTGGCTCGTTCGACCTCGGACCAGGGAAAGCCTTCCGCAGGCGGGGTCGAGTCAACCCGTTCACTCGGAACGCAGCGCCTCCATTGGATCGATGCGGGTAGCCCGCTTGGCCGGAATGTACGCCGCCAGTAGCGCGACCGCCCCCAAAATCACTCCGACGCCGAGATACGTCCCAGGATCGGTGGCCTCGACCTCGTACAGAAGGCTCACGAGAAAGCGCGACAACGTCGCCGCGGCCACCGAACCCACCAGCAAGGCCGCTCCGGCCAGTGCCGCTCCTTCGCGCAGCACCATGCCGAGGACGCGCCCTCGCTCCGCACCGAGCGCCATGCGCACCCCAAACTCACGCGTGCGTTGGCTCACCGTGAAGGCGAGAACGCCCAGGACGCCGATCGCCGCAATAACGAGCGCCAGCACCGCGAACGCCGTGAAGAGCGTGGCGTTCAGGCGCTCGGGGGCAACGTTCTCCGCACGCAGGTCCGAGAGCGTGGTGACGTTGTCGACAGGGCGGTCCGCATCGAGTCCGCCCACGATCTCGGCGACGCGCCGAGCGAGCGGACCGGGTTCTCCGCTGGTGCTGACGATGAGGCTCTGGCCGGCGAAGCCCTGAGCCGCTGGCCGATAGATCGTGTGCGCGCCCGTCACGGACAGGCCGTACTCCCGCGTGTCTGCCGCGACGCCGACGATGCGGGTCCACCCACCCCAGGTCCCGTTGAAATTCTGAGCGGCGATACGACGGTTGATCGGGTCCTCATTGGGGAATAGGTCCTGTGCCATGCGCTCGTTGATGACCGCGACCGTATCGGAGCTGGCATCATCCATGGTCATGAAGCCGCGGCCGGCGACGAGGGCAATGCCGACAGTCTGGAAGTATTGCGGCGAGATGAAGTTTTGCTGCACCATCGGGCTGACCATGCCCTCCGGATCCATCCCCTCCACGCGAACCGTCAACGGACGCAGCACCGTGTTCGGGCTCCAAGGGGCCCGCGAGGCATGCGCCACCGTGCGCACACCCGGGAACTCACGAATCTGCTCGACGACCTGGTCCATGAGCAGCAGATTCTCGGGCCCGGGCATCCCGGTCGTATTCGGGGCCTGCATCGTGACCACGTTTTCGTAGGCGATCCCGGTGTCGAGCGTTGTCAGGTTCACAAGGCTACGGACCATCAGTCCTGCACCGATGAGCAGCGTGAAGGACAGCGAGAGTTGGCTCACGACCAACAGACGTTGCAGGTGCTTCTTGGAAAGGCCGACGACCCCGCGCGCGCTGCCGGCGGCGCCGGCCGCGTTGCCGAGCCCTTGAACGCCCGGCAGCGAAGGCGCCCACGCGAGAAGAACCGCGACCGCGACCGCGATTCCGATCGTGAAGAACAGCACTGGCACCTCGATCCCGATCTCGCCCGTCCGCACCGTGAACCGGTCCGCGTACTCTACCAGCAGGTCGAGCCCCGAATACGCCAGCACCAGGCCGAGCGCCGCTCCCCCGAGAGACAGGACCAGATTCTCAGTCAACAGCTGGCGGCGGAGTCTTCCCTTTCCGGCTCCCAACGCAGCCCGAACAGCGAGTTCCTTTTCACGACGCACGATTCGCGTGAGCGTGAGGTTGGCGACGTTCGCGCACGCCAACAACAGCACGAGCGACACGGTCCCCATCAGGATCAAGAACGTGGAGCGCGCATCCCTAGTGAGCTCGTCTTGCCAGAGCGCCGAGGCGATATCGAAGCCGGCCGCCTCCGGATAGACGCCAGGAAACTGCTCGATCATCGGTGCTTGCAGCGCCTTCAGTTCCGCTTGCGCCGCCTCGGCCGACTGGCCCGGAGCCAAGCGGGCGAAGATGTCGGTCATGCGGTGGTTGCGCTGGTCCTGCATGGTCGCGCTCTGGTAATGCTCGTTCGTCGAATAGTTGACGAAGAAGTCCTGCTTTCGTGATCCGGTGTAGTGGGCGCCCGGTTCCAGCACGCCGACGATGCGGGTGGTTGTCGGCACCGAAAAGGCGTACAGGCGTATGGTCTTGTCGATGACGGCCGGATCCGCGCCGAACACGCGGGTCCAGTAGTCGTGTGTGAGCAGCGCCGCCGCCTCGGCATCGTCCCCGTCGTCCTGGGGCCCGAGAAGTCGCCCGATCGCCGGCGTGAGGCCCAAGACATCGAAGTAGTTCGAGGTCACCAGGCCCCCGACCGCCCGATGGGGCTGGGCATCGTCTCCGACGACCGTGAAGCTCCAGTCGCCATACTCGACGAATTGGTCGATCGTACGCGAGCGCCCTCGGTAGTCGGCAACCTCCTCGAAAGAGAACCGCGCGTTGTTCACACCCGCCTGGACCGCCTCCTGACGCACAAAGAGGATGCGGTCCGCGTCCTGGTAGGGGAGTGGCGCGAGCAGAACACCGTTGACGACGCTGAAGATCGCCGTGTTGAGGCCAATTCCGAGGCCCAGAGTCAAGACGAAGGCGGCGGTGTAACCAGGCGTCCGAAGCAAGCCGCGCACTGCATGACGAACGTTTCGCACCATGATGGTCCCCTATCCCCACATCCACTGTTTCGGCCCGGGCCCATCCCGGAGCCGCATAATCCGAGAAACACGGCTCCCACTTCGGGAGCCGTCTTGAACGGTTCCAACGTCCGCCGTGTGTCGCATCATTTCAAGTCAGCCGGTCCCGGCAGCCATATCCGATGATCTTGTAGACCAACTTGGCAACCATGAAATCGGGCGCGTGCAAGCCCGGCGTCGGGGCGAGCTCCACGACATCGGCGGCGATCACATCGCGTTCCGCGAATACCCGCTTGAGAAACCGCAGCGCGCTGTACCAGTCGCCGCCGCCGGGCTCCGGTGTGCCGGTAGAAGGCATCACCGAAGGGTCGAAGTAGTCGACGTCGAACGTGAGATAGACCTTGGGCCCGATCGCTTCCATCGCCCGGTCCATCCAGGTGTCGTCCCACGACATCTCGTCGGCCCAGATGAGCGTCGAGCCGTCGTGCGATCGCGAGACGTCGACTTCCTCCCGGCTGACGCCCCGCACGCCCACAGCACACACGTCCACCCGGTCGAGTACGCGCGCCATCGCCGATGCGTGCGAATGGGGCGTGCCCTCGAACTCCCCGCGCAAGTCCGCGTGCGCGTCCATCTGCAAAACTGTCAGCCGTTCCTCGTGGCGGTCGGCTTGCGCCAGCACCGCCGGGGAAGAGATCGAGTGCTCGCCGCCGAGCATGACCAGGAAGCGATCACCGCACGCTTCGGCCACCCTGGCGTATGCCTCTCGTAGCTCGAGCATGGCGGGGGTCGCGCCCGCCCGCGTGAGTTCGAGGGCAGGCAGCGTGTGGACGCCGATCACTTGGCCCGGCTCGCTGTCGAACTCGGGGTCGTACAGCTCGATGTAGCGCGAGCAGTCGATAATCGCCCCCGGCCCGCGGCGCGTGCCGCTGCCCCAGGACGTAGTGGACTCGTAGGGCACCGGGAGGATCACGGCGCCAGAACTCTCGAATGCGCCACCCACCTCGTCGAAGCCGAGGAAGCTGCGAGGCAACTCCCAGGGGAGGTCCGCGAGCGACGGCGGCACGCCCGGCGGGGCAGTCGGAGCCGCATGAGCACTACCTCGGCCCGCTGCGTCGGGATCTCGTCGGTTTGGCATCCTGCTACGACTTCTCGCGAATCGACAGCTGTTTAGACCGTCTCGATGGGGCAGGTCAAGCCTTCGCTCGGCAGTTCGACCCCCGCCTCCCGGCACTCCCGGCAAAGGCCGTAGATCTCGAGTCGGTGCCGGACCGGGGTGAAGCCGTGCTCCCGGCGCACGCGTTTCTCCACACCGTAGAGTTCGGTGCTCTCGAATTCCGCGACGCTCCCGCAGTTCAAGCAAATGAGGTGCTCGTGAATCGGACGCACCGAAAGGCGGTGCTCATAGCGTTTGAAACCTTCCCCGAAATCGTGCTCCTCGACGAGTCGACTGCGAACGAGCAAGTCCAGCGTGCGATAGATAGTCGCCTTGCCGATGCGCTCGCCGCGCCCTCGCAGGTCTTGCTCGATGTCGTCCACCGACAGGTGCTCGTTCGAGGCGAACACGACGTCCGCGACCGCTTCACGTTGCTGAGTGACCGGGAGTCCCTGCTCGCGCAGGAAACGCCCAAAAAGTCGAATGAATGGGTGGGGTGACGGGAGCGATCTCACGGGTGGCTCGCCCGTAGAAAGTCCATGTCGAACTCCTCCATCAGCCGTTCGAACTTCTCACCGGATCCGTCGATCTCCACTTCGCGGGACTCGCCCAGGCCCTCTGCGCTGCGGCGCACGACGCCGGCCATGACGTTGGGAAAGCGCTCGGGGGGTGCTTCACCTTCCCGGGTGAAAGAAGTGTCGAACGTCACACCTCGTCCCGTGTGCTCCGCCGTGTACGCGACGGTGATCATCACGCGTCGGTCTTCACCGTCGAGGAACGTACTCACGGCCACCAGGCCCTGTTCCCTCCGGCCCTGCCGAACCGGGCGGAAAATCCACAAGCGGTCGACGGCGTCGACGCCCAGGCGGTCCCGCAGCCGAATGAGCGACCGCGGCAGCGCCTCGGGCACGCCCGGATCGGAGGATCGGTCCTTCACTGGAGATTGCGTCATCCGTCCTCTGCGTTGCCAGTGCCCAGGTCGCGCACGACCGCTTTGCGCGCCGCCGCCAAGACCTGCTCGATTGCTTGATCGAGCGGCCCCGATACCAGTGCGCCCGAGGCCTTCACGTGGCCTCCGCCTCCAAACTTGCGCGCGAGTTCGTTCACGTCGACCGGTCCGTTGGACCGAAACGACACCTTGATGTCTCCCTTCTGCGTCTTTCGGAAAAGCAGCCCGACCTGAGTACCCTCGATCGACCTCGGAATATCCACCATACCTTCGAGATCCTGCGTAGTCGCATCCA
>JAYZBT010000179.1:0-5865 GCA_036338615.1 Gemmatimonadota bacterium | reverse complement strand
CGGGCCGGATGTCGACGTATTGCCCGTCGGCCACAGCGGCTTGCCCGTTGATGAACACCCAAGGGATCCCCACTGGATACTGGTGCGGGTCCTCGAAGGTGGCTCGGTCGGCCACGGTAGCGGGGTCGAACATCACTAGGTCCGCGAACCATCCTTCGCGTAGCTGGCCGCGCTCGCGCAGGCCCATTCGCGCAGCCGGCATGGCGCTCATCTTGCGCACCGCCACTTTGAGCGGGAGCACGCCCTCGTCGCGGGCGTAGTGCCCAAGAACGCGAGGGAAGGTCCCATACCAGCGCGGGTGGGGGTGGCCCTCGCCCGGCTGCGTCAGGCGCCCGTCGGACGCGATCATCGTGAACGGGTGCGCCATGATGCGCGCCACGTCTTCCTCGTTCATAGCGTGGAAAATCGCGCTGGCCCCACCTCGACGCACAGCCTCGATCACGAGTCTGGCGCCGGTCTCCGGTGTGGAGTCCAGGCCTTCCCGGACCGCCCAGTCGTGCAGGGTTTTGCCTTCGAGAGAGCGATCCCAGCGGACGATGGCGAACTGGACCCGGGCTAGGTCGTTTCCGCCCCGGTCGTTGACGCTGTTGAATTCGATCCCCTCGAAGATGCTGTCGGCGAGCGCCGGGTCTTCCATGCGTTCCAGCAACTCGTCGTTTCCGCCCGCCATGGCCCAGGCGGGGATGAGGATGGTGATGCCGGTATAACTGGCGGTGTAGGGGTATTGATCGATCATGGCGTCCGTGCCCGCGGCTCGCGCCGAGTCGACCATCGCGAGTGTGGTCACCGACGAGCCCCACATGGGTTGGCCGACGACCTTGTGGTGGGTCAGCACGATTGGGATGTCCGCACGTTTCCCGATCTCGAGGGCTTCTCCCACCCCTTCCAGCAGCCCGAGGCCCTCTTCACGCAGATGCGAGGTGTAAAAGCCGCCCCGGCGCGCCGCGACCTCCGCGAGCGCGACGACCTCGTCCAGCTCTGAGAAGGCGCCCGGCAGATATTTGAGCCCCGTCGAGATCGCCCAGGCGCCTTCGTCCATGGCCTGGCCGACCATCTGCTTCATGCGCTCGAGCTCGCCCTCGGTCGGCGCCCGGTTCTCCAAGCCCATAACCGCGCGCCGCACGGTGTTGTGGCCCACCATGAAGCCGACGTTCATGCCCATGCCCAGGTCGGCGGCGGCCTGCAGGTGCTCCGCGAAGGGCCACGGCCCCCCGCCATCCGGGCCGCCCAGGGCCGTGGTGACGCCCTGGCGCACATGGCTTTCAGCGCCGGGTAGCCTCATGAGCGGGTCGAGGTGCGTGTGCAGGTCGACGAATCCGGGCGCGATGACCAAGCCGGTGGCGTCGATGGTGCGCATCGCCCTCTCGGCGTCGAGCGGCACCCTCGAGACCCTTGCGATTCTGTCGTCGACGATGGCGATGTCGGCCTGGAAGCCCGGACGTCCGGTGCCGTTCATCACCGTGCCGCCTTGAATGAGCACGTCCCAGTCCGCTTCCGTCTCGAGTCGGATGTACGTCCCGTCGAACGATGTGGTCCACTCGGTGCCGCCGTCGGTGGACAGTTCCCAGAGCTGCCGTACGCGGTCCCGGCCCCCGTCCAGGCGCGACCAGGTGATGCGGTTGAGCGTCACGACGCCCGCGGTGTCGACCGTCTCGCCTTGCATCACCATCCGCCCGTCCTCGTATCCGCCTTCGAGCTGTAAGAGCAGCCCCCCGTTGTCCACCCAGGTCTGGTGCCATACGCCTCGAGTCTGATCGAACACGTTCAGGCTCCGCCCTTCGAAGCCGGACGGCGTCGTGTAATGCTCCTGGAGCACGCACTCGCCCAGGCCCAGGGAAAGCGTGTTGTGGCCAGCCAGCACTCCGTTCGCCGCCCGCACCATCCAGCGGCCTTCCCAGAAGTCGAAGTGACGGTGGGCTTCGCCGGAGCAGGGCGATTGCGCGTGGCCGGGCGCGGGGGCCAGGGCCAGCGCGAGGGTCATGAGCGAGCAGCAGATCGTACGCATTTGTTTCTCCGAAGCCGTGCGGGGTCGCTCCGGCAAGTTGTCGTGAGCGGCGAGCCCCTGCCAGGTCCCGATATCGGGATCGAACAGTGTCCGCCTGTGGGACGCACATTCGCGAAGGCGCACGGCCCGTCGTGGAGAGGGCAGGTTAGGTGATGTGATCGAAAATGTTATGTGGCAGGTGGTTACGCAGATCGTGACGTGTTTGGCACGGCCCTTCCTATAAGGACGCCATCTGAGCGAACCGTAGCTCGGCCGGAGGGATGTTGGGGATGCGATGCGATGGGATCGGTGATCAGCCCGTCGGGTCCGGTCGAGCTCCTTCGCTCAGGGCCACGAACCATGGACACTCGAAGTGAGGGTGATGAAGGCGTGAGGACGACGACGAAAGCGCAATCGCGCGAAACGATAGCAGTCAAAGCAATGCTGGCCGCACTTGTTCTGTTGGCGTTGACGGCCACCGCGCTGGTAGCGCAACGAGCGCCGACTTCGTTGACCTTGGAGGAGGCGATTAGGCTCGCCAAGGGCAACAACCCGATCTACTTGAGCACGCAGAACGACATGGCCGCGGCCAATTGGCAGACGCGGGAGGCCTATGCCGCGTTCCTGCCCACGGTCAATGTCAACGGCTTCGTGGCTTATCAAGAAGCTGGTGTACAGCGACTCGGGCCGTTGGAGTTCGAAGGGCCGACCGATTGGGTGCTCGCCCAACACGGGGTCAACTTCAGGTTGGCGATCAACGGCAGCTCGATCTTCGGGCTTTCCAACGCGCGGGCGAACAAGCGCGCGACCTTAGCGAGCGTTGGGGCTGCCGAATGGGCTCTGGAAACGCGCGTGGCGTTGCAGTATATGAGCGCGCTGCGCTTCATCGACCAGGTCGATGTCGCGCAGCGGCAGGTGGACCGCGCGCAACAAAACCTCCAGATCGTGAACACGCGTGTGGAGACCGGGGCCGCGGCCGGCACGGAGGGAAGGCAGGCTGAGGTCGATCTCGGTCGTGCCGAAGTCGCGATGATCCAGGCGTTGCGCGACGTGCGGCAGTCCAAGCTCTTGCTCGCGGAGCGGCTCGGTGTCGCTCTCGATGACGATGTCGAGTTGTCCAGCCAATTCGACATCGTCTTCGAGCCCGACTTCGATGTTGGGCCATTGATCGACCAGGCGCTCGCGTTGCACCCCTCTCTGATGGCCGTCGCGGCGCGGGAAAGCGCGAGCAGGGCTGCGGCGCGCCAGATATCGACGAGTCAGTACCTACCGTCGATCGTGCTGACAACCAGCTTGAGCGGCTTCGCGCGCCAAGCGATGAACGAGAGCTACATCATCGACCAGGTCGAGGGTCAGGCCGCCGGCCGAATGGGGAACTGTGAGTTCAGCAACACGCTGAACAACGGCCTCGTGGGCGGCCTCCCCGGCTACACGAACCAGGATTGCTCTCAATTCGTGGCCACGGACGAAAGTCGCGTGGCGGCGCTGAACGCCAACCGGGTCTTCCCGTTCAACGTGGGCAAGAACCCGGTGCAGTTCAACGCGTCCGTGTCGCTCCCGATCTTCACCGGCTTTTCGCGTCAGCGTCAGGTGTCGCAGGCGAACAACGCCGCTGAGGACGCGCAGCACAGCCGCCGGGCGGAAGAGCTTCGCCTGAGGACCGCCGTGACGAATGCCTACGACAACCTCGTTGCGGCGTACCAGGTGATCCAGGCGGAACAGCGAAACCAGGAGCTTTCCGAGGAGCAGTTGCAGTTCCAGCAGCGTCGCTATGCATTGGGCGCCGCGGGCCTGCTCGAGCTCATGGATGCGCAGACGACCGTGACGACGTCGGACCAGTTGTACTTGAATGCGCTGTACGACTTCCAATTCAATCTGATCGCACTGGAAGCGGCCGTGGGTCAGCCGCTCCCTTCTCGAAATTAAAAAGGGCAGACCGTGGATATCATTCGCGATACTAGGCCGCAGAAGAAGAAGAAGCGGCTCGTGTGGGGCGCGGTGGGTGTGGGTGTAATCGCGCTCACGATCTTCCTGCCGCGGCTTCTCCCCTCGGCGGCCCCGAGCGTGAACGCCGCGACCGTGTGGAGAGACACCGTCGTAGAGGGCACGATGATCCGCCAGGTCCGAGGCCCGGGTACGCTCGTACCTGAGCAGATGCGCTGGATCACCGCGGTCACACCAGGTCGCATCGAGCAGATCTTCTCCTTGCCCGGCACGGAAGTGGGCGAGGGCGACATGATCATGGTCATGAGCAATCCGGACGTGGACATGCAGCTTCTGACGGCACAGCAACAGCTATCGCAGGCGCGGGCTCAGCTCGCCCAGCTGCGCACCAGCCTGGCGACGCAGGAGCTCACGCAGCGGGGCACGGTGGCTACTGTGCGCACGCAGTTCCTGGACGCGGAGCGAAACTACGCGACCAACCAGCGCCTCTTCGATGAGAACCCGGACCTCGTGGCACGCGCCGACCTCGACCGCACCAAGGAGCAGGTCGACGAGTTGGAGATTCGGTTGCAGATCGAGCAGGACCGGCTCGAAGTCATCAGTGGCACTTCGCAGGAACAGCTCGACGCGCAGATGGAGCAGATCCAACGCCTGACCGAAATGGCGGCTTTCAACCGGGACCGGCTGCAGTCGATGCAGGTGACGGTGCCGGTCGGCGGCGTGCTGGCTCCGCTCGACATCCCACTCCAGGAAGGGCAGTGGGTGCAGTCGGGTCAGAGCCTCTCTCGGGTGGTCGTTCCGGGTCGACTTAAAGCGGAGATTCGGATTCCGCAGACGCAGGCTCAGGACATCGTAGTCGGGCAGACGGCGTTGATCGATACGCGCACGGATACGATCGAGGGAACGGTGGTACGCATCGACCCGGCGGTGAGGAGCGGGACCGTGACGATCGACGTCGCGCTTCCGCGGAACTTGCCGGCTTCGGCGCGCCCGGACCTGAGCGTCGACGGCAACGTGATCATCGAGCGGCTCCCGGATGTGGTGTACGTGGGGCGCCCGACCTTCGGTCAGGCGAACGCGCAGGTGAGCATCTTCAAGCTGACCGAAGACGGCCAGTTCGCGGATCGCGTCACGGTGCGGCTGGGGGCGAGTTCGGTGAACGACATCCAGGTGCGAGAAGGCCTGGCTCCGGGCGATGTGGTGATTCTCTCGGACATGTCCCAGTGGGACGGGTTCGACCGAGTGAAGCTGAGAAACCGATAGGAATACTTTCCTTCGGAGCCTGCCCCGCTGTGATGTGGTGATGCGGTGGGGAGGAGGGGTGGGCGACGAAGGAGCATTCGAACCCAAGGGTAGAGGGGACGACGATGGCTGGAGATCATCCGCTGATTCACCTGGAAGGCCTGAGCAAGGTCTTCTATACGGAGGAAGTGGAGACGCACGCGCTGTCGAACATCAACCTGTCGATCGCGACGGGTGAGTTCGTATCGATTGCCGGGCCTTCGGGCTGTGGCAAGACGACGCTGCTGTCGATTCTGGGGCTTCTGGACAGCCCGACCGGTGGTCAGTACCTGCTGGACGACACGCCGGTGGAGGACCTGACCGCCAGCCAGCGGGCGAAGATTCGAAACCAGGCGATCGGGTTCATCTTCCAGGCGTTCAACCTGATCGGTGACCTGACGGTGTACGAGAACGTGGAGTTGCCGCTGACGTACCGCGGCATGCCGGGCGCCGAGCGCAAGGAGCGCGTACAGGCGGCGCTGGAGCGCGTGGGCATGGCGCACCGGATGGGTCACTATCCGAGCCAGCTCTCGGGTGGTCAGCAGCAGCGTGTGGCTGTTGCGCGGGCGATCGTGGGCAAGCCGCTGATCCTACTGGCGGACGAGCCGACGGGTAACCTGGACTCGAAGAACGGCAGCGCGGTGATGGAGCTGATG
>JAYZBT010000178.1:0-6623 GCA_036338615.1 Gemmatimonadota bacterium | reverse complement strand
TGGTGGACGGTGTCGTCCTGGCTCGGTCGACGTTCCACTCGTCACTCAACTACCGCTCCGTCGTGGCGTTCGGTCGGACGCGAGTGCTGGACGACGAGGACGAACGCAGTGAGGCGCTCGACGCGATCGTGCAACAACTGGCCGCCGGACGGGGTGAAGAGACCCGAGCCTCTACGCGGAAAGAACTCGGCGCAACGCATGTCGTCGAGTTCACGATGGGAGAAGCCACGGCGAAGGTCCGCACCGGCCCGCCTCTCGAACCGGATGAGGACTGCCAGGACCCGGTGTGGGCAGGTGTGATCCCGCTTCGGCTGGAGCCAGGCATGCCGATTCCGGCGCCGAACCTGGATCCCAAGTACGAGCCGTCCGAGGTGGTGACCGGCTGGTGCCGCCGTACGGAGGAGCCTGCGTGAACCGGAGGGATTTTCTCACTCTCGCGGTCGCGTCCGTGGCAGCAGGAGTTCCGACGAAGCTCGCGGGTCGTTTCCACACAACCGAAGGAATCAACCGGGGAGGGGTGATGTGCGACGAGCACGATTTCGACTTCCTATACCGCGACCCCGGCCAGAAACGGTCGTAGAGTTCAGAGCGCAGTACGATGTCGCCGGACCGCTCGAGGAGGATCCCCAGCACGCGGGCCGGGAGCTTCTGAAGAGGAACGAGTTCAGCAGCACGCCAGACCGCGACCGAGTCCAGGTCGAACTCGAAGGGACCGAATCCGACTCTCGATCGGCGACCTCAACCCAGCTCCCGCCGTTTCCTCCCGTTTCCATACGTAGGAGTACATGCGAACTGGATCCGCGCTTACAGCTGAGGCGCGCGGCGGAGGCGGGCCTCGGAGGTCATCCTGACGGCGAGTCCTATCGCGGCCGGGATCCCCCCTCCGTTCGTATCGAGCCCAGAAGACGCTTCATCGGAGCCCCCGCCCAAGTGAATCAAATAAAAGCTCGTCTGCCGCCCGTCTATCCAGTCCCATCCATCGTCGAGCACGGCCGCGTCCTCTTCGAGCGCGAAGCGCACTTCCTGGCCGTCCCACTCGGGAACCGCGAAGCGGACATTCAGCTCGATGGAGTGCCAAGTGTTCGGTCGCAGCACATAGTCCCCACGGACCGGGACTCCGGTCTGGTAGTCGGTCATCCCGATGGGCGGCCCGGCACCGTGACCGTGGTAACCGATCGGGTGACAGTAGATGGTCGCGTCGAGGCCCTCCGTCTGCGCCTGCGCGAGCGCGCCGGCCAGTGCCTCGTTGCCGGTCGCCCCCGCCGGGCCGTGCATCATGGTCAGGTCCTGGAGGCGGTTCGCCCGCTGAAGCCCTTCCCTGAGACCCTCGGGCGCCTCGGTCTCTCCCGGCAATAATACGTAGGCGTTGTGCTGCGTGTCCGTGGAGAACCCGACACCGATGATGCCGAAGTCCGTGTGCAGCATGTCGCCACGCTCAATCACGGTACCGTTCGGGCCAGCCGGTGGAAGTCCACCTCTGCGCTGGACGTTCACCGACGGGTGGAACCACGCCCCGAGTCCCAACTCCGCGACGCGCTGTCGCATCCACCACACCACGTCCCGGTTCGTGGTCACGCCCGGCACGATCACCTGATTGGAGAACGCCTCGGCGATCACCTGATGCGCGATGCGCATGACGCTTCGGTACTGGTCCGTTTCACGCGCCAGCTTCGACTCGAGCCACCCCACCACGAGCATCTCGGCCGACGCGAGCCGCCCGGCGTACTTCGGCCCCAGAGCGTGCTCGAGCCGCAGGTACTCGTTGTGTGTGAGCCCGTCCGCGTGATTCCAGCGGTCCGAGACGTTGATCCCGATGCGCTGCGGATCCCGCTCCGCTACGAGACGTCCCAGGTTCACGTACTGCGAGTCGTTGTGGGTACGGTACACGTCGAAGACGCCCTGGTAGTCGGACCGTCCGATGCTGAGGCGCTCGACACCGCGCCCGGGCCCGAGGTCGTGGAACATCAAGATCGTCCGGCGACGTGACGAATACGTCGTGATGGGTGCCATCGACCGAAACACCGGATCCGAGTTGTACTCGCGCGTGATCACGAGCCACATGTCGAAGCCCTCGCGGCGCATGAGTTCGGGCAGCAGTGTCTCGAATCGCTCCCGAATGCGTTCTTGGATGAGCGGATCTTCTTGCCGGTGGCTGAGCACCGCGTTGTTGGGCTGCATCTGCTCGGTGCGGGGAAGTTGGGCCGCGAGCGGAGTCGCCGTCATGAGGGCGGCGAGTGCCAGGAGCGAGGGTCGAGCAGGGATCATCGATGGTCTCCGGAAACGGGTCTACGGCGCCCGGTCAATCGAGACCGACGGCGCGGACGACGCAACCGGTCCACTCAACAGCCCCCGCTCCCACCGTCCGCCAGTTCGAGCGTGCGCGAAACCACCGGCCGGAGGAAGAAGGGGACCAGCGCGCGGCGTGCCGCTTCCGTGTCGGCGATGCCGCGCATGACCTCGACCCAATCGCCGGGGAACGAGCCGGAACCATAGGGCACGGGAAATACGACCAGGTCCCCTACTAGGGGAGTGCCCGCCGGTGTTCGAGGCACGGGCCCCACGGCGAGGTCGCGCGCTACGGTGGTCATGAGCGAGCGGTCCGCCTCTGGGGCTCCCCGCGTGTTTCTGCGGCTTTGGCCTCGATCGACCTGTCCGAGACTGAGGCTCGCCTTCCGACGCCGTAGGGCGCAGAATATCCTGACGTACTCGTCGGAGCTCCTTCCGGTGAGCGCGCCATCCGAGATCGGAGATTAGAGATGAGAGCCATCGTCGCCGGGATCGCGCTGACCGTGGGCCTCGCCGCGTGCGGCCAGCCCGACGTGGAGGAGCAGGGCACCGGACAAGAGGTGACGCGCCGCGTTCCCCAGTTCGAGAACGAGCATGTCGAGGTCTGGAAGACCATCATTCTGCCCAATCAGCCTCTCAGCATGCATCGCCACGACAACCCCCGTGCGATCATCGCGGTGAAGGGTGGGACGTTGACCCTCGTCAGCGATGCCGGCGACGAGCGTGACATGGTATGGGAGACGGGGAGCGCGTATTGGCTCGACATCGACCCCGAGGGTGAGCTGCACGGAGATGTGAACAAGGGCAGCGAGCCCATGGAAGTGATCGTTGTGCAGCTCAAGAACGTCGAGGCGGGGGGCGGCTGACCGCTACGGGGGAGCGCTCTATTGAAATGAACAACCTCCACAGTTCTGGGTGGTGTCGTCGAGTCGTCGGTCCTAGGCCTCGCGTCCCTCGGGTCCAGCTCACAGGCATCGTTTCCGACCGTGCGCCACCTGCGGCGCGACCCAACAAGCGACTGATGCAGTCGCTGAAAGACGAAGCGTCCGAAGCACTCGCGACCGCCAACAAGAGAGCAGGAGTCTACTCTGGTCAACCCACTGGTTCGCCCCGGAGCCGGGCTCCGGCCGAAGCTCGCTGGCAAAGCGGTCCACACGTTGCGAGTTCTAGCCACGCTCCTCGCCGTGGCGGTCGCGTCCGCGTGCGCACCCGAGTACGACCTGGTTCTCGAAGGCGGCCGGGTCATGGATCCAGAGGCCGGGCTCGATGCCGTGCGCAATGTCGGGATCCGGGACGGGCGGGTCGAGGCCATCTCCGAGGAGCAACTCGACGGAGTCCGCATGATCGACGCAACAGGGCTCGTCGTCGCGCCCGGGTGGGTCGACCTGCACCGTCACGGTCAGCGAGACGTCGCGTACGAGCTCCAGGTGCACGACGGCGTCACGACCGGCCTCGAGCTAGAGATCGGTACGCCCGACGTCGCCGAATGGTATGCCGCGCGTGAAGGCGGCCAGCTCGTAAACTACGGCGTCGCGCAGGGACACATCGGGGCGCGTGCGCGCGCGATGGGCGACGAGGTCCTCGGTTCGGGTGGTGCGACGACCCGCCAAGCAGCGACGCCCGAGCAGATCGACGAGACCGTACGGATCATCCGAGAAGGTCTCGCCAATGGTGCGATCGGGATCGGCTTCGGCAGCGCTTATACGCCCGGCGCAACGATGGACGAGATCGAACGGATGTTCGGCGTCGCCGCCACTACGGGGACGATGGCATTCATCCACCTCCGCGGTGGGGTGGTTGGGCTTGATTCGACGATCACCGCGGCACGGAGCGCCGGGACGGCGCTCCACGTCGTGCACGCTAACTCGAGCGGAGGCGCGCGCATCGAAGAGTTTCTGGAGATGATCGAGGCGGCACAGGACGCCGGCCAGGACGTGACGACTGAAGCGTACCCCTACGCCGCGTCACAGACTGGCATTCAGGCGGCGCTCTTCGACGACTGGGAGACGTGGGAGGACGACCGCTTTGGGATCTACCAGTGGGTCAGGACTGGCGAGCGGCTCACACGCGAGACCTTTGCGAAGTACCGGGAGGAGGGCGGCTCGATCATCATCCACAGCCGCACCGAGGAGATGACGCTTGCCGCGATCACGCATCCGATCGTAATGATCGCAAGCGACGGGGGCACTGGGCATCCGCGGGGTGCTGGGACCTTCTCGAAGATCCTGGGCCAGTACGTGCGCGAGCAGGGCGCGCTGGAGCTCATGGACGCCCTCGCCCGTATGACGATCCGGCCGGCGCAGCGACTCGAGTCGTTCGTCCCGGCCCTGCGCGACAAGGGGCGGATTCGGGCTGGATCCGATGCCGACATCACGGTCTTCGACCCCGAGACGGTGATCGACCGCGCGACCTATCTGGAAGGGTCACTCCTGTCCGAGGGCATCGAGTACGTGATCGTGAACGGCGTCGTCGTGATCGACGGAGGCGAGCTCGTGGACGGAGTGCGACCGGGGCGGGCGGTGAAAGCGGCTGCCGGCGGTTAGCCCAGTGTCGATGCCGGGGCACTCTCGCACGCACTGGGCTGCTGTATGCCGAGGCTCGCGGTGCACGCGACTCAGCCGGTCAGGTTGGGAGGTCTTCGATCGAAGCCCGCCGCGTCCTGGAACGCCTTCGCCACGGCGAGAAGCTTGTCCTCACCATATACGGCACCGACGAACGCAATGCCTGTTGGAGTGCCTTGCGCGGTGAAGCCGTTGGGAACCACGACGACCGGATGGCCGGTCATGCTCGTCAACGCGTTGATCGATCGCCACGGCGCCACCAAAACGTCGATTCCCCCCAACGCCTCGGCCACCTCCTGCATGAGCAGCATCCGTATGCGATTCGCCTGAAGGTACTGTACGGCCGGTACGAGCTGTGAAACACGCAGCTCCCCGCGGTGGTTCTGCCTTCGCAGGCCCAGGTCCTCGCGCGTGCGCGCAAACTCATCGAAGCTGGCGGCCCTCTCCACGAACTCGATGAAGTAGGTGAGATCGTTCCGGGGGATCTCGACGCGTTGCAGTCGTAGGCCCATCGACCGGAGCGTATCCAACACCGCCGTGGCGTTGGCTCTCTCCTCCGCGCGTTGCCGCGGACGCTCTTCGTCGAAAGCCGAGCCGAAGTATCCAATGCGAACAGTTCCGATGTCCAGGTTGGCGTCCCAGTCGAACGACACGCCGGAGGGGACGGCGAGGTCTTTGCCATCGGGACCGGCGATGGCGTGCAAAACGATCGCGCAGTCCTCGGCTCCGCGACACATCGGCCCGATCTTGTCGAGGCTATAGCCCGCGGCCATGGCCCCGGAGCGGCTGACGCGCCCGAACGTCGGTCTCAGTCCCACGACACCGCACCGCACAGCAGGTGACAGAATGGATCCTCCGGTGTCGGTCCCTACGGCGAATCCGACGAGGCCCGCCGCCGTCGCCGCACCTGAGCCAGCCGATGAGCCGCTCGATCCTTCCTCAGGGTTCCATGGATTGTTGGTGCGACCGCCAAACCAGTTGTCTCCGAAGGCCAGCTCACCGGTAGACAGCTTCGCAACGAGAATTGCGCCCGCTTCGTCCAGGCGTTCCACGACGGTCGCGTCGTAGTCGAAGACTTGATCTTCGAACGGCGCCGCACCCCACGTTGTTCGATATCCCGCCACGGCGATGATGTCTTTTACTCCCCAGGGGATTCCGTGCAGCGGACCGCGGTACCGACCCTCCGCGATCTCAGCATCGGCGCGTGCAGCCTGCTCCCGAGCCCGACGTTCGGTGAGTGTAACGACGCAGTTCAACGTCGCGTCGTAACGCTTGAGCCGACTCAAATACGTCTCGGTCAGCTCACTCGGCGTGACCTGCCGTGTTTCGATCAACTGCGCCAATTGCGTCACGGGCGAGAACGCCAGGTCCTCTAGCCGTGACGGACGGGTCACGGCGGGCCGAGCGCTCAGCACCAGGGATCCTTCGTTCCGATCGGCGGGCCCACCCGGCACGACGGGATTGAAGTACAGAGGCGGTGGTACGCTGTTGTCGAGATGAGTTTCTCTGATCTCCTCGATACGCTCGAGGCTCTCGTTCACGCCTTCAAGGATCATCTCGAGCTCTTCATCGTTGAAATCCAGCCCGGCGACCTGCGAAGCGGCCTTCACCATCGCAGGTGTGATCTTGGGTTCTTGGCTCTCGTGGACCTTTGCCCACAGCGCGCCCGGCATGAGCGTGGATGACAAGCCGATGCCCGAGAAATACCCGAGAAAGCGACGCCGCGACTGGTGATTCATTGGCCCTCCTTACGTCCAGACCCCAAGCTTTCGCTCA
>JAYZBT010000177.1:0-3231 GCA_036338615.1 Gemmatimonadota bacterium | reverse complement strand
TCGACCTGAGGGACAAGTTCATCTTCTGCCTCTCCGGTGACGAGGAGCACAAGTCGGAGTACGCGCGTCAACTTGATCGACTTTGCTTCGCCGATCGGGCGCTAGGGCCCGCCTCGATCCATCGCGCCGACTTCCCCAGCGATCCGCGCATCTTCGTCAACTTCAATGGCGGACACTGGAACCACAGGACCCAAGGGCCCGTGCTTCCGCCCGGATACGTATCTCGTGTGTGTGGGATCGACAACGAGCGGCAGTGGCGGCTCTTCGCGTCCATGGGCTTCAACGCCCTCGCGACGGACAACGTCAGGAGTTCGTGGGGCGAATTCGACTCACTGCAGGCGTTTTCGGGAATAGGCTGACTGCCCTGAGCGGCCGGCCCTCGGCCGCGACTGTGCCCTAGAGCACTCCCGCTTCGCGCATCACCGCCTCGCACTTCTGGCGGATCTCGGTGGCGACCTCGAACGGATCGCCCCTCACCAACTCTGCGCGGAACAATTCGACGGAGAGCGCCCCGTCGTATTGTTTCTGCTCCAGCTTTCGTAACATCCGCACCAGGGGCGCGATTCCGTCGCCGGGAATCAGCCGCGAGTCGTTGTCGATCAACTCACGGGGCCCTGCCAGCAGGTCCGGGAAGTGCGCGTGGGCGAGCTCGCCGGGCTCGAGTAGATCCAGATCCTCGAACTTGCTCAGCCCCGACCAGAAGTGGAAGAAGTCGATCATCGGCCGCACGTTCGGGTGCGCGGTTTCTCGGATGACATCGAGCGCCGAGGTCAGCGTCGCCAGATGCGTCGACGTGCGCAGGAACTCGATCATGGTGGTGAGCTCGTATTCCGCCGCGATCTCACCGACTTCCCGAATACAGTCCGGGGTGGCCGCGAAGTCTTCGGTGGTTACGGCCCGGTTGGTGATGGACGGGCAGTAGATCTTCTGCAGGCCGAGGCCGGCGAATTGCTCACAGCGCCTGCGCCAGGTCTCGAGAGACGCGGCTCGCGCCGGGCCGGGGATCCAAAGGTCCTGCAGGACCGCGGCGGCGGACACGGGCGTCAGCCCCAGGTCCGTCATCACGCGCCTCGCGGCGGGTAACGTGTCGTTCTCGAGGAAGCCGTCCAGCATGCGGTCGTTCAACTCGACGTACTCGATGCCAGCTCGCGCCCAACCCTCGAGCGAGGCGCGATAACCGGACGCGCGGGATGTGTTCTGGTGGATTGCGAGCAACATCGTACCGCGAGGGGCGGTCTGGGGGTTGTTACGCTGTGCGTCGTTCATGGGCGACCCAGCCGGCGGCGCCTCGGCCGTCGGGCCCTCGAGCAACGGTGCGAGCGGAGCAGCCAAGGCGGCTGCGAGGAAGGTTCGTCGAGTAGGCACGAGCCTACGGTATCGCCCGTGGCGTGCGGCCGCCACGCCGGCCACGCCACGGTACCGGTGGCTGGACTTGCATCCAGCGCACTCAGCGTCTTTTTTGTGAGGATTCCCACTGCGTCGTATTCGAGAAGGGCCGAACCATGAGACTCATGCTGTCCGCCGCCGTCGCTGCTTTGATCGCATCGCCGGCTCATGCCCAATTGGCCGCGCCGAACGCGTCTGGTGTGACCTTCGCTCACGTGCACCTCAACGTGGCCGACATGGAGTTCCACAAGAACCTCTGGGTCGAGCAATTCGGTGGCGTGCTCGTTCAGAAGGGCCCGCTGGTGACGGTACGCTTCCCCAATTTTCTCATCGCGCTGCAGGGGAGGGCACCGACTGGCGATTCGCAGGGCAGCATCATGGACCACTTCGGCTTCAAGGTCCGCAACATGGCGGTGGCGTTGGAGAAGTGGCGCGCCGCGGGCCTCCCGGTAGGGCGTGAGTTCATGGGCGCGGAGGGCCAGAAGAACGCCTATGTGATGGCGCCGGACGGTATCAGGGTCGAGCTCCAGGAAGACCCCGAACTCGAGAACGAGGTCGAGGGCTACCACGTCCATTTCTTCACCGAGCAATTCGAGGAGCTATTGGACTGGTATGTCGACATGTTCTCTCTCCGGAAAGGCCCGCGGGGGAACATCGAGACCACGGCCTGGGCTCCGGGACAGAACCTCAGCTTCGCCGGCACCCAGACCGAACGGGCCGCCACGCAGGGCAGGGCGATCGATCACATCGGCTTCGAGGTAGAGGACCTGAAATCGTTCGTCGAGATGATGGAGAGTCGCGGCGTCACATTCGACCTCGGATACACCGAGATCGCCAGCATCGAGCTGAAGATCGCGTTCTTCACAGATCCGTCGGGCGTTCGCGTCGAGTTGACCGAAGGCTTCGACAAGTACTGAGGGCCTGGACCAGACCAACCAGGCCCCAAGCAACCCAACCGCGGACACAATCAGGAGACACAGATGAGGCTCGACAGGATTCGGATGGGCGGAGCGCTGATCGCGGCGGCCGCCATCATGTTCGCCGGTGCGGAACAAGCCAGCGCCCAGGTGAGCATGACGGGCTCGTGGACCTTGGAGGTGACCACGGACAACGGCGTCACCATGCCCGAGCTCACGCTGGAACAGGACGGCATGACGCTCACCGGCCACTATTCGTCGGAAACACTGGGTGAGAACGATGTAACGGGCACAGTAGAAGGGAACGACGTCGTCGTCTCCTTCATCGCGTACATCGAGGGTGTCGGGGAGGCCTCGATCATCTACGTCGGCACGGTCGATGACGAAGGCGTTTGGTCGGGTACGCTCGACATACTCGACGGCCAGCTCACCGGGACCTTTACGGCCAAGAAGGACATGTAGCGACTAGGCCCTGCGGGCGTCAGCGTATCGCTGGCTCGGGGCCCTTGTTGCGTTCTGGCCGCGTGCCGAGCTCTAGTTCCCGCCGCTCTTGCCACGCGGTAGCTCCAAGCTCGAGCGCGGATTGATGGTGAAGTCGAAGTCGACGGTGTGGGCCTCTTCAGCCTCACCCTTCTTGAAAGTCAGCACCGTCTGGTACGTGCCCGACTCCGTAAAGATGTGACGCGTTTGATAGCTGCCGGGCGTGCCACGGACACCGCGCACGGGGAACGTAGCCAGCTCTTCGCCGTCGAAGCTGATCGCCACCTCGCCCGACCGTTCCGTGTAGGCCTCCTGACTCTCCAGCGAGTTGACCCGCCAGCGTAAGAACTGCATCTCTTCCGTGAGTGCTGGTTCTGGCTCGGCGCCGAAGACGATGGAGAGGCCGGCGACTTCCTTGCGCTCGTGGAAGCGAAGTGCGGTTTCTGGC
>JAYZBT010000176.1:0-8793 GCA_036338615.1 Gemmatimonadota bacterium | reverse complement strand
AGTGGTCGAAGAACTCCATCATGCGCACCGTGTAGTCGCGCTGATTCACCGGATTTCTGAGTCCGTGGTTCTCGCCCACATACTGGAGCAGCACGACGGCCTTCTCCTGCTCCCGCAGTGAGTTGTAGAAGGTGATGCCCTGGTTGAAATCCACCGCCCCGTCCTTCTCATTGTGTAGCAGCACCAGGGGGGTGGTGACGTTCTTCACGTGGAAGGCCGGAGAGTTGCGGATGTAGGCCTCGTGGTTGTCGAGGTAGCTGCCCCTGAACCGTCCCTGGCTGGACTCGAAGATCCCTGCGTTTGAGTTCCCCGAGTTCCAGTAGACCGAGTTGTACATGCTCACCATGTCGGTGAGCGCGGCTCCGGCGATCGCGCTGGCGAAGATGTCGGTCTGCGTAATGAGGTGGGCCGTCTGGTATCCACCCCACGAGTGGCCGTGCAGTCCGACGCGATCGGCGTCCACGATGCCTGTCTCGATCGCCGCCTGAACCGCCGGAACGACCGACCACACCGCTGACATTCCCGGATCATTGATCTTGTACACGATGTCGGGAGTCAGTACGGCATACCCTCGGCTCGTATAGACGCTGACGTTGAGCGCGCGCGTTTCGTTGGGAACGACGTACCGGTTCATGTTCTGCGACAGCTTCTCGTAGATGTATACGACCGTCGGGTACGTCTCCCCTTCCGTGTAGTCCGCCGGCAAGTAGAGTGCTGCCTGGAGCGAGTCCCCCTTGTCGGTCACGAAGTCCAGCAAACGCGTGCCGGCGGACCAGGCGTAGTCGGCTTGCTGGGGGTTGGCGTCCGTCAAGCGCACGGGGTCATCGAAGGAACCCCGGGCCGCCCATACGTCGGGGAACTCCGTGAACGTCTCCCTCGTGTATACGAAGGTCTCGGTGTTTTCGGCCCTGCGGACGGTGTGTTGCGCATCGTCCCAGAGCAGAGTTTCGACATTGCGCCCGTTCGATGTCAGCTTTGCCACGCCAGTCTTCTTGGTCCACTCACCGTAGATCTCCAAGTAGACGGGCTCGGACAAGTCGATGCCGTTCTGGTCGGGATCGTACCGCAGTGGCCTCCGGTAACGAATACCCTCCCCCCGTCCCGTCTTGGTCAGGTTGCTGTAGTCGCCCCCGTCCACGTCGATCTTCCAGACGTCCCACGCGTCGGTGAGAAGCACGCTCTCGGAGTCGGATGTCCAACCCACGGGGCCGATGGGTGGGTCCTCTACGTTGTGGTCGTCTGCGACGTTGACGAAGCTCACCGGCACCGACTCCGAGATGTTGGTGTGGGAGCCGCTTTCGAAGTCGTAGACGTGGTAGTGGCGGTCGTTGTAGTACAGCGCCTTGGTCCCGTCCGGCGAGAGGGAGACCCGCCAGGCGAAGGCCGGAAGGATCCTCCCGGCATCACCGGTCTTCACGTCGACCGCATAAACGTCCTGGCGACGCCCCCCGTCGATCCCGTCGCGCAGTTGGTAGGACAGGTCGTCGTATCCGAGCGCGTAACGTTGGCTTTCCGCGAGTGTCACGTTGCGCATGGCCTCCGTGGCCAGCCGTACGAACCGGCGTTCGTCGACGTGATAGGCTGCGAGGAAATTGAAGCGCTCGTCCGCCCGTTCCTGCACCTGTTGGCGAGACTGTAGTCGAGGATCGTTCCCGTGCCACAGGACCAGACTGGGCAGGTCGTCCTCGTCCAGGTCCGGCGCGGGCCGCTGCATCGCCCCTGGCGTACCGGCCACGGGCTTTACGTCGGGGCGCTCGTCCTCGTCCGGGTCCTCGTCGTGCTCGGCGATTCCGAAGAAGATCGACGATCGGTCGTCCGACCAGCGGGGTGACCGTAGCGGGGAGATCTGCATCCCCTCGGGAAAACCCTCCAACTTGCTGGCGTCCACCACGGTCGTCGTCAGGGAGCCGCCGAATCCGGTGAAGCCCACGGCCACGTAAGTGGTGTCGTCTTCCTCGCTGATGTGGCCCCGGATGACGGACAGCGCCGGCTGCTGACCGTCTTCATCGGCCCACGACAGTTGGGAGTACAGGTCGCGCTGGCTGTCGATGCGTTGGCTCTGGTTCGTGCGCAGGTCCAGAACCGTGATCCCGTTCACGACCCGGTCCGGCGCCTGGGTCGTATAGGCCAACAGCTCGCCGGCGTGGTTGAGGTCGAAGGCGCCTACACTCCCTATGGGCGATGGCACGCCGGTCTCGAGATCCAGCAGCAGCAGGCCCGAGCCGGTGTCCTTGGGTGCCTTCTCCGGCGCCACCCTGCGCATCACCAGCCATCTCGGGCTGTCACCCGCGAACTCGAAGCCGCTGACGCCCTCGTACTTTTCCTCCTGCCACGTATCGAGGTTCACGACGGTTACGGCGTTGTGTAACGTCTTATCCGACTTCTCCGCCTCGTCCGACTCCTCCTCCGTTGGGAAGGTCGTGAAGGCCAGCCACTTGCCGTCCGCGGACAGCTGGACGGGTCCCGTGGTCGCAAACGAGAAGGTGCCGCCGCCGCCGCTTGGCTCCCCGATGGGGAACCGGTGTTCCTCACCGCCATCCGTGCTGCGCACGACCACCTCGGCGTCCCCCTCGGTCGGGGTGACCTGGTAGGCGAACCAACGTCCGTCGGGCGTGAGTTGACCGGAGCGAACGCTCTTCCAGTGGTTGAGATCGGTAGGATCCAGCTCCGCAGTCCCCGCGTTCTGAGCTGCCACGGGGAGGGCGACCAGGGAAAGCGCCAACGCGGCTGCAGCGAGTGGGGCAGGGCGACGAGGGTTCATGTTTCACACCTGAGGTTAGCCACGGGACTGCCCCCAATCGAGGGCGCTGGAAGCTACAACGTAGCCTCGTAGGTGCGTTATCTGACAGTGGACGTCACTCGCGACCTGCGGCGCAGCTTGCGTCGCGCATGGAGCGGTCTGATGTTGCCAGCGCCGAATCACTTCGGGCTGGGTACGGCATCGAATCCGACCGAGAAGCGCCATGCGAGCAAAGCCCAACCACCTTCGTTCGCTTCTGACGTTGCTGGTGGCGATCGCAGCGTGCGCACCAGTTGAGCCGGCGGCGACGGAGGCCATGCAGGCCTCTGAAGGCACCGACAGCGTCACCCTCCGCTACCTCGGCGCGGCGGGTTGGGAGATCTCATCTGGGTCCGAAGAATCGGCCGACGGCGTTGTCGTATTGGTGGACCCGTACCTCACGCGAGCGAACTATTCGGGCGCCCCGAGTCGAGATCCTACCGACACGCGCCCCTACTACACGCGCGCCGATACACTCTTCAGTGACACCGAGCTGATCGACGCTCAGATCGCTCGGGCCGACTACATCCTGGTCCAACACGCCCATCCGGATCACGTGATGGACGTGCCCTACCTGGCACACCGGACCGGTGCGGTGGTGATCGGGCACGAAACCACGATCAACATCATGCGCGCGTACGGCGTCCCGAGCTCCCAGTTGATCACGGTCCGGGGGGGTGAAGACTATGACTTCGGGAATGTTTCGATCCGGGTGATTTCGAGTCTTCACAGTCCGCTGGGCGACAAGCGGTATTATCAATCCGCGGTCGTGGAGGAGGGCGCCACGCGTCCCCTGCGCATCTCGCAACTCGTCGAGGGGGGCTCGCTGATGTATCTGGTAAGGCTGGCGGGCCACGAAGTCATGACCATGGGCTCCATGAACTTCATCGAACGTGAGGTGGAGGGGCTTCGTCCAGACGTCGCTCTCGTCGGCGCGGCGCCTTCGCATCTGGAGATCTACGAGTACACGAAGCGGCTCATGCAGGCGCTCGGATTTCCCGCCGTGGTCATACCGACTCATGCGGACAACTTCCGCGTTCCGTATGGGTCGCCGACCGCCTACCGCACCGAATGGGTCGAATCGTTCCTGGAGGAAGTGCGGGTGGCGTCACCCGACTCCAGGCGGATCACGCCCAAGCACCTCGAGGCGTTCAGCCTCTCGGTGCGATGACCCGCAAGTAGGGAGGGAACCGGTTCGTGGGTATCGATCAAGCCATTGATCAGGTGATGCGTCCATTTGCGGACGCCATCTACGGTTTAGTCTTCTACGCCGTGCCGGTGGGCGGAGCCGAGCTGCCGCTGATCGTGGCATGGCTCATCGTTGGCGGGTTGTTCTTCACTCTGTATCTGCGCTTCATCAACGTGCGCGGTTTCAAACACGCTCTGGACCTGGTTCGCGGGCGCTATGCGGACCCCGCACACCCGGGCGAAGTCACTCATTTTCAGGCGCTGGCAACCGCCGTGTCGGGCACGGTCGGCGTTGGCAACATCGCCGGTGTGGCGGTGGCCATATCGGTTGGTGGGCCCGGGGCTACGCTGTGGATGATCATTGCCGGTCTGCTCGGCATGAGCACCAAATTCGCCGAGTGCACCTTGGCCGTGAAGTTCCGGCGCACACACGATGACGGTTCCGTGAGTGGTGGTCCCATGTACTTCCTGGAGCGCGGATTGGCGCTCCGAGACATGCCGGGCTCGGGCCGCGCGTTGGGGATTTTCTATGCCGCCGCCATGGTCGTGGGCTGCCTGGGCATCGGGAACATGTTCCAGTCCAATCAGGCTGCGGCCATTCTGATCGACGTTACGGGAGGGGCCGACAGCTTCTTTTTCGGTAGAGCATGGATGCTGGGTGTGGCCATGGCCGTTGTGGTCGCTCTGGTCATCGTCGGCGGCATCAAGAGCATCGCCAAGGCCACGTCCCGGCTCGTCCCGTTCATGGCGGTGCTGTACCTGCTGTCTGCACTGCTCATCCTGGTGCTCAACGTCGAGAGGCTACCCACCGCGATCGGCCAGATCTGGCAGGGGGCCTTCTCTCCCGAGAGCATCAGCGGCGGTCTGATCGGGGTCATGATCGTCGGCTTCCGTCGAGCGGTGTTCTCGAACGAGGCCGGCCTCGGTTCGGCGGCGATCGCGCACTCCGCGGTACGAACGGACGAGCCCGTCACGGAGGGGTTCGTCGCCCTCTTGGAGCCGTTCATCGACACCGTGGTCATCTGCACCATGACCGCCTTGGTCATCGTGACCACGGTTTACGACCCGGCTTTGGCATCCACGGAAGTCAGTGGGATCGAGCTTACCACGGATGCGTTCGCCAGCACGCTCTCATGGTCTCCCGTGCCCCTGTCGATCGCGGCGGTGTTGTTCGCGTTCTCGACCATGATTTCGTGGAGCTACTACGGCCTGAAGTCCTTCACCTACCTGGCCGGGCATCGTCCAGCCGTCGAAATCGGCTTCAAGTTGTTCTTCTGCCTCTTCATCGTGCTCGGTAGCAGCATCCAGCTCGGCGCCCTGATCGATTTGTCGGATGCCCTGATTTTCCTGGTGGCGATCCCCAACTTGCTCGGGCTTTACCTGCTCGCTCCCGTGTTGAAGGAAGAGATGATCTCCTATCGGGAGCGACTGGGGCGCTTCTGAGGCAGCATCCACCGTGAACCAGGAGGACACAATGGCGAAATCATGGAAGCCCGCATGCGCCTAACCGACAGGGTCGAAGCGGTGGACACCCACGCGTGCGGGGAGCCGGGTCGCGTGATCGTCGGCGGCGTTGGCGACGTTCCCGGCGACTCCATGTTCGAGAAGATGCTCTATCTGAGTACCCACGCCGACGACCTACGCCTCCGGATGCTCAGGGAGCCGCGAGGGTACCCCGCCGCCAACTGCAACTTGATCCTGCCGCCGACCCACCCGGACGCCGACGCGGGCTTCGTCATCATGGAGCAGGTCGAGTACCCCGGGATGTCGGGCACGAACACGATCGCGGTGACCACGGTGCTCATCGAAACGGGCATGGTCGACGTCACGGAGCCCGTCACCGAGCTCATGCTCGAGGCCCCGGCCGGACTCATCGCGGTGCGCGCCGAGGTACACGGGGGCAAGGTCCGGTCCGTGACGTTCGAGAACGTACCTGCCTTTGCGGTGCACCTCGACGCCCCCGTGGAAGTGCCGGAACTCGGCACGGTCACCGTGGACGTGGCCTACGGCGGCATGTTTTACGTGATTGCCGACGCGGAGCCGCTCGGCCTGAGGCTGACGCCCGACGAAGCGGGTGACGCGGTGCGCGTGGGTGAGATGATCAAAGCCGCCACTCGAGAGCAGCTCGACTGCGTACATCCCGACAACCCGGAAGTCCGGGGGGTGACCATCGCGCAACTCTCGGCGCCGCCCATCGGCCCGGCCGCGGATCGAAGAAACAACGTGATCGTCTCCACCGGCGAGCTCGACTGGGATCGTCCCGCCACCTGGAAGGGTGTGCTCGACCGCTCTCCCTGTGGAACCGGCACCTGCGCGAAGATGGCTGCTCTGTATGCCAAAGGGGAGCTACCGCTGAACCAGGACTTCCGCCATGAAGGTATTCTAGGGACGGTCTTCACGGGGCGGCTTCTGAGGGAGACCAGGGTAGGGGAGTATCCCGCCGTCGTCCCCACACTCACGGGAACCGCCTGGATCACCGGCTTCGCCCAGTACGTTGTGGATCCGGAGGACCCCTTTCCGAACGGCTTCACCGTCGGCGACATCTGGAGTGCCCAGGAGGAGTAATGGGGGGATCGCCAGCGCGTCGGCGCCCGACCTACTCCCGCACCCGGTCCGCGAACGAATCCCCTGTGACCATGCGCACGACCTCGCCGTTCTGCTCGACGAAGCGCACGACCTCACCCACCGGCCCACCGCCGGTCGGGGCCATCATGCGAAAGAGCCCGTCACCGATCGGCTCCAGCTGGGTCGGACTCCCGATGCTGGAGGCCCAGGGGTTCATCGTCACCAGCCGCTCATTCATGACCAGGACACGCGTCTCACCCCCTCGACTCCGGTAGACGCCGGCGAACCGCGCCCATGCTGGATCCCAGGCGACCACTTCCGGCTCGACGGCGGTCGCGGAGGCGACAGCTTCTCCAACCGTGCTCATCAGCTGCTGCGCGATCTGACTCGGGTTCGAATCGTTCGTATTGGTCAGCACGATCACGCCGACCTTGGAGTCGAGTCGAATCGACGTGTTGGTCGTGTAGCCCGGGTACCCGCCACCGTGGCCGATGGTGAGGTTGCCGTCCACTCGACGCACGCTGAACCCGATGCCTTGCCCGCTGGTCCACGTGTTCTCGAGCATACGCACGCGGTGCATCTCGCGCAGCGATCCAGTGCTGAGCAGTCGGTCACCGCCCCGGGGACCCTGCCGAAACTGAGCCGATACGAAGCGCGCCATGTCCTCGACCGTGGAGGTCAGACCTGTGGCCGACGCCATCCCGCGTGCATCGACGAAGGGCATCACGTCGCGGGTCCCGTCCGGCATTCTCCTGCCATAGCCGGTCGCCATCTTCGCGTCCTCTGTGTCGACGCTGGAGGAGCTCATGCCGAGCGGGTCGAAGATGTTCTGCTGCAGGTACTCGGCCCAGCTCATGCCGCTGACCTCGGCCACGACCATGCCGGCGATGGTATACGCGAGGTTCGAGTACTTCCAGCGCACTTCGGGTGAGAACGGTGCCTGCCGGTCGGCCATGAGTTCGCGGACTTCGTCGGCGGTCGGGAAGTCCAGGTCGCTCCAGTGTGAGCCCGCCTCACGGGGAAGGCCGGAGCTGTGCGTGAGCAGGTGCTCGATCGTGACCGGCGGGTCGTCCGCTGCGGCTGCCTGGAAGTCGAACCACGGCAGGTAGTCGGTGACGGGATCATCGAGCCGCACCTTCCCTTGCTCTCGCAGCTGCATGATCGCCGTTGCCGTGAAGAGTTTGCTGTGCGACGCCATGCGGAAACGTGTGTCGGTCTCCATGTGGCGATCCGAGTCGAGATCGGCGTGCCCGAACCCGCGCGCCCAGATCAGGTCCTGGTCGGAGACCACAGCCACGACGATGCCCGGGAGCCCTCGGATCGCGACCTGACCGTCCAGCCAGGCCGAGAAGAGACCGATCTGGGCTCGGATGTCGGGGTCTTCGGCGAGGCCCTGGCCCGCGGAGGGTACCGGCACGAGGATGATCGCAGCGGCAATCGAGAGCGCCCAGAACACTCCACTCGGTCGCACCGAAAGTCTCTTCACGAGGACTGCTTGAACGCGCATCGCATCACCCCTTTGCCCAGCGACTGACTGCAGGTCGAGCGAGACTCGACTCCGGACCGCAGTCTACGCCGGCCGTAGGGTCGTCGCCAACGCCACAGCGGTGTACCCCGGCCCGGGCGGGCGCGACCCGAAGCCAGGCCCCCCCGAAGGGTGTTCGGTGCTTTTTGCGTGCTGGCGGGAAGCCCGGTACGATCAGGCGACTTGTGTGCGCTCCTCCCGAAGTTCTCCGATCCACCGCTACAACCACCGCGGGTGGCACTATGAAGAGGTCGAAACGGGCCGTCGTCGGACTCGCCTTGATGTTGGCCATCGCCGGGAGTGGCTGTGCGCCGGACGCCCCCGCGGGCCCGCCAGCGGATACGGTCCTGCACGGTGACAACATCGTCACGATGGATCCGGGTCAACCGACCGTTGAAGCCGTGGCGGTCCGGGGCGAGACGATCACGGCCGCGGGTTCGCTCGACGACGTGATGGCGTTTCGTGGTGAGTCGACGCGGGTCGTGGATCTCGGAGAGCGGGCGCTGCTGCCTGGCTTCATCGACGCCCACGGTCACTTCCTCGGGGCAGGGCGGGCCCTGGATGCCTTGTCTCTACACTCTCCTCCGGTCGGTGACGTCACGAACATCGACGAGCTCGTGGAGAAGATCCGAGGGTGGATCGAGGAGAAGGACATCCCCCCCGGCGAGGTCGTTTCGGGAGGAGGCTACGACGACTCGCTGCTTGCGGAGAAACGGCACCCCACCCGCTTCGACCT
>JAYZBT010000175.1:0-7866 GCA_036338615.1 Gemmatimonadota bacterium | reverse complement strand
CGAGCGCGCGCACGTAGGGCGCCGAGTCCGCGATCTGAGAACCGATGTGCATGTCGATGCCCACCGCCTCGAGATGCGGACGGTCCCTCGCCCAGAGGTAGAGCGCCCGTGTTTCGTCCCACGGGACCCCGAACTTGGTCGCGTACGTACCCGTGCGCGTGTATTCGTGGGGCGTCGAAGCGTACACGTCGGGGTTCACCCGGATGCCGAACGGCGCCCGGTGTCCGCTGCGCGTCGCGATCGCATCGATACGCTCGAGTTCACCCCGGCTCTCGACGTTGAACGAGTAGATGCCGTACTCCAGCGCCGCCTCGATCTCCGCCTCGGTCTTGCCCACGCCAGCGAACACGATCCTGCGTCCGGGAATCCCAGCCTGTTGGGCCCGGAAGAGCTCACCTTGGCTGGTGATATCGGCACCGCAGCCGAGGCCGTCGAGTCGCCGTAGAATCGACAGGTTCCCGTTCGCTTTCACCGAATAGGCGATCAGCTTGTCGATGCCCTGGAACGCGGACTGAAACGCCCGTACCCGGTCGTCGACGCGTCGGATGTCGTAGACGTAGAGCGGCGTGTCAAAAAGCTCGGCGAGCTCCGCTGCGGGCATCTCCCCACAGCAGAGTTCGCCGTCGACTCGCACGAAAGGCTCGGTCAGTATGCCCTGGCCCAAGCGGCCTCCGTCACCGAATCGCCCTCCCCGGACAAGCACCTCGAAGGCGCCGGGTCGGACCGGAACTCCTCCCCGGGCAGCACCCGGATCGTAGCCTTCATACGGTCCTTGACGGCGTCCTCGACCCCTGGGTCCCCGCTCCACCCCGTGTAGACGAAGCCGGCGCCATCCTGGAACGCCTCTTCCATCTCGTCGAGACTCGTGACGCCGCGCACCGTGTTGCCTTCCCGACGCGCGACGGCGGCCTCCAGTAACTCGGTCTGGAACGCCTCCAGGCGAGCGGGAAGCTCGGCCAAGGTCTGGGCCTCGGGCAGGAAGGCCTTTCGCTTTTCGCCCTCCGGGATCAACCGACGCGCCAGCGCCACCTTGCCTTCCGCGAGGTCTCTGGGTCCGATCTCGATGCGGAAGGGGACACCCTTCCGCTCCCACTCGAAGTACTTGGCCCCGGGCGAAAGGTTGTCGCGCGCGTCCAGTCGCACACGGACGCCGTCGTCCGCGAGCCGCGCCACGATCTCGTTCGCCTTCTCCAGGACCGGTCCCGTATCGTCTCCGCGCAGAATCGGCACCACCACGACTTGTACCGGAGCGAGTCGCGGGGGCACGACGAGACCGTTGTCGTCGCCGTGCGTCATCACCATGCCCCCGATCAGGCGGGTCGACACACCCCACGAAGTGTTCCAAGCGTGCTCCTCTCGACCGTCCTCCGTCTGGAAGGTGAGGTCGAACTGCTTCGCGAAGTTCTGGCCCAGAAAGTGGGACGTGCCCGCTTGCAACGCCTTGTTGTCTTTCATGAGTGCTTCGCACGCGTAGCTGCGAACCGCGCCCGCGAACTTCTCGGACTCCGACTTGAGCCCGGTCAGTGGCGGCATGCAGATCCACTCCTCCATGAACTTCCGATACACGCCCAGAATGAGCAGCGTCTCCTCCTCCGCCTCCTCGGCCGTGGCGTGGGCGGTGTGCCCTTCTTGCCACAGAAACTCGGACGTGCGCAAGAAAAGGCGGGTGCGCCGCTCCCAGCGCATGACGTTCGCCCATTGGTTCATGAGGATGGGCAGGTCCCGATAGCTCTGTACCCACTTCGCGTACATCGAGTAGATGACGGTCTCGGACGTGGGGCGAATCACGTACGGCTCCTCGAGTTCCTTGCCGCCGGCCCGCGTCACGACCGCCAGCTCGGGCGCGAAGCCCTCGATGTGCTGTTTCTCGCGCTCGATGAATTCCATCGGGATCAGAAGCGGGAAGTACGCGTTTTCGTGCCCGGTCTCCTTGAACATCGTATCGAGAGCCCGCTGCATGTTCTCCCAAATGCCATACCCCCAAGGCCGAATCACCATACAGCCGCGTACCGGGGCGTGGTCCGCGAGTTCGGCTCTCAACACGACTTCGTTGTACCACGCGGCGAAGTCTTCCGCTTGTGACGTGAGTTTCCTGTCGTCAGCCATCGTTTTCTTCGTCTTTGCTTTGGGTTTTCGAACGGTCGTCGCGCTCGTCCCTGCGCATGCGGATGAGCGCGATCAGGCCCGGGACAATGAACAACAGCATCGAAGTCACTGCCCACGTAGGTCGAAACCCCGGCTCGATGGTCGGCGCAATCAGCCATGCCACGGCGGCCCCTCCTCCGGCTGCCAGGACCACCGCGCCGGCGAGAATGACCCACTCGAGTACATCGAGTCGCCGAATCGCCCGGGAGGTGACCTCGTGCATGATCTGCGCGTCGCGCTCTTCACGCGTCCGGCGACTCACTCTAAGCCGAGCTCAGCCAACGGGATCTCGCGCTGTTCTCCCGTCGCCATGTCTCTGGCGAGCACGCACCCGCGCGCCAGCTCGTCGGGCCCCACGATCAGGACCAACCGAGCGCCTTCCTTCGCGGCGACTTTCATCTGCCTGCCCACGCCTCTCTCGCTGAGAGAGTACATCACGGTCTTTCCGCTCTCGCGCAACCGATGAGCGATCCGTAACGCCTCCCCCCTCTGCTCCTCAGAAACCAGGACCAGGAAGTAGTCGATAGCGCGCTCGTGTTTCGGCAGCAGGCCCCGGTCCGACAGCAGCTCACCCAAAACGACGTCGCCCATACCGAACCCTACAGCGGGCAGCGACTCACCCCCCACGAGTTCGAGAAGTCGGTCGTAGCGGCCCCCACCGCAGAGCGCACGCAGCGTTCTCCCGCGGTCGAACAGCTCGAAGACGATTCCGGTGTAATAGGCAAGGCCACGCACGATGGTGAGGTCTACTTCCACGAAGTCGCCGAGACCCATGGCTTCGAGTGACGCGACGTACTCGCTGAGCGGTTCGAGCGCAGCCACGACGTCGTCCCGGTCGCCGAAGCGCGCCGCGATCTCGGTGAGGCCCGCGAGGCCGACGAGCTCCAGGACCTCGTCCGCGACAGGAGCGTCGAGGCCGACCACCTCGATCAGGTGGGCGCGCGACTTGTCCGCGCCTTGCCGTTCGAGCTTGTCCACCAACGCGAAGGTGCCCGGCAGCTGTTCTCCGGAAACACCAACAGCCTGTAGAACGGCGGTCAGCAGACGCCGGTCGGACACCCTGGCGAAGAAGTCCTCGGATGTCAGACCCAACTCACGGAGCCCGTCGATGGCGACCGCTACGACTTCGACGTCCGCGGCCACGCCCGACTCGCCGATGATGTCGACGTTCCACTGGAAGTGCTCCTTGAGGCGACCCCGCTGCTGCCGTTCGTACCTGAAGAGCTGAGGAATGCTGAACCAGCGGATCGGCTTGCTCATCGCGCGACTTCGATCGCCCAGAATCCGAGCCAGCGACGGAGTCATTTCGGGACGAAGCGCCACCGAGCGCTCGCCCTTGTCGACGAAGTTGTACAACTGGCCGACGATCTCCTGCCCGCTCTTCTCCACATACAGGTCGAGCGGCTCGAGCAGCGGTCCATCGTACTCGGAAAAACCGTAGCGCCCGGAGACCCGGCGCCACGCTTCAAAAATCACGGAACGGAGAACGAGATCTTCCGGAGGAAAGTCGCGAAACCCCGGAAGCCTCGAGAAAGATGAGCTTGCCATTGTGGCGCGGAATCTAGAAGGCCTCTAGCGTCCGGCCAACGGCTCCCGTCCGAGTAACTGCAGCGCGCTACCGACGGTGTGGACAGAGCCGGTAACCACCACCATGCCCTGCCCCGCTTCGCGCCGAGCCTGTTCCAGCGCTTGCCCGAAGTCCTCCTCGATGGTGACCCTCGTCATCTTCCTCACAGCCTCCGCGGCATCCTTGGGGCTCCATCGGCGCTCCGGGGGCGCGGAGGGTGCTTGCGTCAGCACAGCGGCATCGGTCCTGCAAAAGAGCGGCGGCAGCATGCTCCGCCAATCCTTGTCGCCGAGAACCGCGACCAGCGCGACGAGGGGCCGCGCCAACTCGAGGCGATCGACGGTGTCGACCAACGAGCGCATGCCCGCCGTGTTGTGGGCAACGTCGAATAGCCAGGTCAGCCCATCGATGATCTCGATCTGGTCCCGGCCATGGTACTCCACCGCGCGAAGGCCCTCCTGAATCGCCCGCGCGTCCGGGCGGAGTTCGTCGGGGAGGTATGCCAGCAGTGCGATCGCCAAAGCGGCGTTCGTGGCCTGATGCCGGCCCACGAGCGGCGTCTGCACTTCGAGGCGGCCCCATACGTGCGTCTGCACCGCGAAGCTGGTGTGGTCGGCGGCGATTTCCACGTCCTCGACCGAGTCGGGCTCCATCGTGATCAGAGGCGCCCCGACCGCGCCCGTCACATCCCGGAACACATCGAGCAGGCGACGGTCGGTTTCCGCGGTCACCAGGGGCACGCCGGGCTTCACGATTCCGGCCTTCTCCCAGGCGATCTTCTCGAGGGAGTCCCCCAGATAGTCGGTATGATCCATGGCCACGTTGGTGACAGCCGCCACCTCCGGCCGGAGCACGTTCGTGGCGTCGAGCCTGCCCCCGAGTCCGACCTCGATCACGGCGACGTCCACCGACTCACGGGCGAACGCGTGAAACGCCAACACGGTCACCGCCTCGAAAAAGGTCAGGCCGAAGCGGAGCACCGCGTCGGTGACCTCCTCGGCGCGGGCGAGCATTTCGTCCTCGCTGAGCGGGCGCCCGGCGACCAGCATGCGCTCGCGGAAGGAGCACAAATGGGGCGACGTATAACAGGCCGCGCGTAAGCCGGAGGCGCTCAACACCGCAGCCAAAGTGGAAGCGACGGACCCTTTTCCGTTCGTCCCTCCCACGTGAATGGTCGCATAAGCCTTGTGCGGATCGCCGAGCGCCTCGAGCGCGCGCACGGTGCGGTCCAGGCCCCAGTGAACGCCCGTGGCGAGCGGCGGAAAGAGGCGGCCAACCAGCGGGTCCGTGAAAGGTCGGTCGAGTCGGTCGGGCGCAGAGAGGCGCGCCCCGGCTACTCCGTCCATCCGGCGAACTGGTGCCGCAGCAGCAGGGCGACGGTCGCCTTCAAGTCCCGGCGATCGACGATGCGGTCGATCATTCCGTGCTCCAACAGAAACTCCGAACGCTGGAAGCCATCCGGTAGCTCCTGCTTGATCGTCTCTTCGATCACACGGGGCCCCGCGAATCCGATGAGCGCGCCTGGCTCCGCGAGATTCACGTCGCCGAGCATCGAATAGGAGGCCGTGACGCCGCCCGTCGTCGGGTGCGTCAGGATCGAAATGAAGGGAAGCGACGCTTCGTGCAGGCGGCCGAGGATCGTCGAGGTCTTCGCCATCTGCATCAGGGAGTACATGCCCTCTTGCATTCGTGCCCCGCCCGATGCGCTCACGATCAAAAACGGTTTCTCGGCCTCGAGCGCGACCTGGCCAGCGCGGGCGATTTTCTCACCCACGACCGACCCCATGGAGCCGCCGATGTAGTCGAAGTCCATGACGGCCAGCGCCACGTCGATGCCATCGATCTGGCCGGTTCCGGAAAGGATCGCCTCGGTCTTTCCCTTCGCTTCAGCCGCCGCGATCCGGTCCGGATACGCCTTGAGGTCCTCGAATCCGAGCGGGTCGGCGGCCCTGAGATGCCCGTCGAGCTCCTTGAAGGTCCCGCTGTCGACGAGGATGCTCAGATACGCTTCGGCGGAGATCCTCAAGTGGTGGCTGCACGTCGGGCAGACGTTGAGGTTCTGCGCCAACCGCTCGCGATACAAGATCTCACCACAGCCCGGACACTTGTCGAAGACGTCCGCGGGAAGGTCCCGCTTGTCTTGCGCCTGGAGGGGCTTTTTGTCCTTTCGGAACCAAGCCATGCGGCTTCCTATCGTTCGTGGGCTACGCGGACGGCGATCGCGACGGCGACCCAGGACATCAGGAGGAACGTGCCGCCGTAGCTCACGAAGGGCAGCGGGATACCCGTGATCGGTACGACCCCCACGGTCATGCCGATATTGACAAAAATATGTACCAGCCAGGTGCCCAAGATACCGAGCAGGACGAGGCCGGCAAAGGGATCCGAGGAGTTTTCAGCCATGCGCACCAGCTGAGCGAGAATGAAGGCAAAGCCGAGAATCGCAACCGTCGTGCCCACGAAGCCCAGCTCCTCACCGACCACGCTGAAGATGAAGTCGGTGTGCTGCTCGGGCAGGAAGTCGTAACGCTTCTGCGCTCCAAGAGTGAATCCCTGACCCGTTAGACCACCGCTGCCCACCGCCACCTTCGACTGAATGGCCTGGTAGCCGGCGTTGCGCGGGTCGATCTCCGGATCGAGGTAGACGAGGATCCGGTTCTGCTGATACGGCTGCAGAGACTCCCACAGGGGTCGAGAGATCGTACCAGCCGCAAAATTCGCCAGCACCACCGCGACGGATTCGAAGAGGAAGAGACGATACCGATAGAGGTAGAGGAAGACGATTACGCCCACGATGTAGTACGACCAGATCACGGTGTCGTAGGAGAGCACCAGGCCGATCGCTGGGGTCGCGATCAGCAGCAACAGCGCGACTGGCGTGCCCGCCCAGAAGAGCATCGCGAACAGGATTCCGCCGAACGCCATCCCGGTGCCCAGATCCGGCTGCAACATCACGAGACCGAGCGGGAGCGCGACGAGAGCCGAGGGCGCGAACAAGTCGCGCAACGATGTGAGTGCCTCCTTCCTCTGCGATAGCACTTGGGCCAACATGAGGATCGTTGCGATCTTGGCGACCTCGGAGGGCTGGAAGCCAAACGAGCCGAAACGGATGAAGCTCTTCACGCCGGCGGCGGTTCCCGAGCCGGTCCCGATAACGAGCGTGACCGCGAGCAGCAGCACGCCGACCACGTATGAAGGGACCGCTACCCACTCGATCCAACGCATCCGGACGCGCGACAGAACCGTGAACACGAGCAACGCAATTCCGAACCATACGGCCTGCTTGATCCACGCATTCTGCGTCACCGCGTTCGGGATATGGACCACCCCGGCGGAGTAGATCATCGCGACCCCGAAAAGCGTCATCGCGACAATGGCGAAGACCAACGGAGGGTCGACCACCCACTTTTCCAGCAGGCGCGTCACTCCGGACCACCGCCCGTCGCGTAGCGGTCACGGTGCCAGGCAGGCTCCGGGCCACGCATGATGTGCTCGCGGTACGTCTGCACCGAGTCGATCGCAATCCCGTATTTCTTGCGCAAATAGAAGTCCGCGGCCTTGGCCACGATGCGTCCCGCGGTCCGACCCCCACTCCCTCCCTGCTCGACCATCGCGACGAGCACGATCTCTGGTGGACCGCCGAACGGCCCGGCCATGCCCGCGAACCACGCGTCCTCGTCTGCCAGACCGGCCTGACTGAGCGCGTCCTCACCCGTGCCCGTCTTTCCCAGGACCTCCCAATACTCGAGCGACGTGTCGAAGTGGGCCGTGCCTCCCGGAGACGTGACAGCGCGCAAGCCGTCGCGGAGGATCTCGAGGTGCTCGGGCGAGAGATCGAGCGACCAGCCCTCCCCGACGTCGGCGTCCTGGGCTAGCGTCGGGGGCGGCGCGGTTCCGTCCCCAGCCAACGCCACGTAGAACTGGGCCATCTTGAGGGGAGTCTGGGAGTTCGGTCCCTGCCCGATGGCGAGGTTGAGCACCTCGCCCTCTCCCGGTGTGTACATGAACCCGCGCGTCACTTCCCAAAAACTCCGGTCGGCCGGGAACGTGCCCCGGCTCTCTATGGGGAGGTCGATTCCGCACTTCTGGGTGAAGCCGATCTCGGTCGCGCGGCGCAGCAGTCTGTCCAGCGTGACGCGAAGCCCCAGCTGGTA
>JAYZBT010000174.1:0-12253 GCA_036338615.1 Gemmatimonadota bacterium | reverse complement strand
AGGCGGCGGCGCGCCGAAAGACGGGGAGAGACATTAGGGTCACCTCGGTTGGAGCGGTCCGGGAGCGTGTGTCGTACCGCGAACATCCCACGCATCGCGCCGGGCGCGCAATGCCCTCGTGTGCGGTTGCAGGGGTGGCGTGTGAAGTAGCAGAATGCATATCGTCGGTACCGAGATAGGCCGCAGGTAGGCGGGCTGGCGGGAGGCTTGTCATGACGGGCGAAAAAGAACGAGTCACAGCCGGGCTTCAGGAGTTCGGTCGACGCTTGGCCGCGCCACCGGGCGGCGTGCTGGCGACGCCGAGGTCCGGAGCCACGTTGCGACCCCTGCTCGCGGCCGTCGAAACGATGCAACTCGGGGTGGTCATCGCCGACGAGTCCGGCGTGATCCTTTATGCGAATCCCGCTCAAGCGAGGATGTACGGGGTCGATTCACCCGAGGAGATCATCGGTCAGGAGGTGAGCATCTTCTGCGTTCCGGGCTACCGGGATTCGCTCTCCGCCGAGCGTCTGGAGGAGATTACGAGCTGGCGGCGAGAGAGCGTCAATGTCCGCAAGGACGGCAGCGAACTCGTCGTGCGGCTGCTTTCGGACGTGCTGCGTGGGCCGGATGGTGAGGCGACCGGTGTGATCACGACGTGCGAGGATCTCACGGACGTCCGGACGGCGGAGACCGAGCGAAACCGTCTGAAACTGCAGATCCGTCAATCTCACTCGCTCGAGAACCTAGGGGCTCTCACGAGCGGGCTGGCCCACGAATTCAAGGACTTGCTCTCGGTCCTTCATGAGGACACCGGGCCGTTCATGGAGGACCTGCCGTTGGATGCCGACGCAGTACGCGTTCGTATCTCAGAGGCAGACGCAGCCTTCCATCGCATGGGCGTGGTCATCGATCAGCTTCTTGCGTTCTCGCAGACGGGCTCGCAGGGCATGCCTCGGCTCGACCTCAACGACGACTTGCGAGGAATGCTGAGGCTGTTCGAAGCCTCGGTCGACGAAAGCGTCCGGTTTCAGTACCGACTCGGTGAGGATCTGCCGCTGATCAATGCTGATCCTTCGCAGGTGCAACACGCCGTGCGCCAGTTGATTGCGAATGCCTCGGAGGCCTTTGAGGGGGGGGCGGGCGAGATCCAGCTGCGGACCGAAGCCCGTTATATGCGCCGCGAGCACCTGGATAAGTGCCAGATCGGTGGCGACTCGGCGCCGGGAGATTACGTCGCTCTCGAGGTCGCGGACGACGGGCCGGGCATGGGCCCTGAAGTGGTCGACCAGCTTTTCCAGCCCTTCTACAGCACCCGGTCGTCGAGTAGAGGATTGGGGCTGACCGCCATAGGGGCGATCCTCGAGCGCCATGGCGGTGCGGTCTGGCTGAGCACACAACCTGGCGAGGGGACGTGCGTACGGCTGCTCTTCCCGATCGCCCCGCACATCGAGAGGTCCGAGGACGCCGTCCTGGAGGGCATGACGCTGCGGGCTGAGACGAGCGATGGCCCGCTGTCGATGCCGGGACCTGCGGCGCCCAAGCTCATGCGCCGCAGCGGGTGGAATCCAGTAGTAGCAGGCTCGCACTGTCCTCGCTGTGGGGAGCCGACCGCTAGGAACCGCTCGGCTTGGTACGTCAAGCCGCTTCGTCTCGTTCTCCGCGAGCGCGTCAGCACGCGCCAATGCGGATACTGTTACTGGAGAGGCATCGCCTTGCACCGGGACTAGGGTCCGATGATCGGCTGAGACTCCAATGGACCTCCTCTTGTGGTTGGAAGAGACCGCCTTCAGCACGTGGATGCGGGAGTCTGGGCCGGCGTTCTTCTCCACGTTGGTACTGCACTCCGTTGCGATGGGGTTCGTCGTCGGGGTGCACGTGGCTACCAATCTGCGCATCCTGGGCGCTGCGCCGCGCATTCCGTTGTCGCTCATGAGCCGGTTCTTCCCCGTCCTGTGGGTCAACCTGGTCGTCGTCTCTCTATCGGGTGTTCTTCTCCTCGTCGCCTATCCTACCAAAGCGCTGACCAACCCGGTTTTCTACCTCAAGCTGACCGCCGTGGTGGCCGCGCTGTTCATCACCAGATCCTTCATGAAGGGGGTGCTGCAGGACCCCCCCACTGATGCCGGGCGCGCAGCCGGAAGGGATCGCATGTTGGCCGCGCTTTCACTCCTGTTGTGGGCCGGAGCTGTGACAGCGGGGCGGTTGCTCGCCTACACGTACAACACGCTCATGGCTTCCCACCTGTATTGAGGGAGATCACGGTGGACGCGCTTCTCGATTTCTCTCAGAAGAGTGGGATCTACGACTTCATGCATTCGACCTGGGGATGGCCGGCCGTCGAAACCCTGCACTTCATGGGATTGTCGCTGCTGATCGGCACCGTGGGCCTTTTCGACCTGCGCATGTTGGGCCTGGCCAAGGGCATTCCCATGAACGCGCTCCACAGGCTCGTGCCGTGGGGGGTGGGAGGGTACGCACTGAACGTGATGACGGGCGTCATGTTCGTGACCAGCGCCCCAGACCAGTATCTGTTCAATCCGGCGTTTCAGGTGAAGTTGGCGCTCATGGGAATCGCGGGAATCAATGTCCTGCTTTTTTATCGATTCCCGTTCGATCGCGTACGGCGTGCCGACGCAGAGGCCGACGCTCCTCGAGCAGCGAAGGTGGCGGCTGCGATTTCACTCTGCTGCTGGATCGGGGTCATCGTCTGTGGGAGACTGATCACCTACTATCGCCCGCCCTACCATTGGTGCTTTTGGTGCTAGTGTTGCAGCCCACTAATCTCGGTTTCCACGCGGCCTGAAGGCGAGCAGCACGTTGCCCGGTTTCTGCCCGAAAAAGCCGTAGCCGGACGCAATGAAGACCATGCCGGCACCTGCCGCGATGGAGTTGGAGTCCACCGAGCCGCCCTCACCCTCGATCCCATTGATGGACTCGAACGGGCGCGCGGTATCGAACTGGAACAGCACCCGGCCGTCCACTCCGTCGAAGATGTGGACACGTCCGTCGAGCCCCGCGGTCACGACGGCGCCGTCCACGACGAGCGGAGTGGCTGACAGACCAGACCTCGCGTTGCACCCGGGCAAGCGTTCACGGCGGTCCCCTGAGCAGTCGGGGGCCAAACGATGCTCCCAAAGCGGCGTGCCCGTCGCGATATCGAATGTGTAGATCCCCGGCATGCGGTCCCCTCCACCGGGGTCGCTGATCGTCAGGAAAACGCGCTCGCCGTCGATCGCGATGCCCCAGTGGTTTCCTCCGAGCGCGCCGCCTTGGCCCCTGCGTTGCGCCCAAACGAGGTTGCCGTCTTCGGGGTCGAGCGCCCATAGGTGGCCCGACTTCTGGCCGGCCAACAGAAGCTCACGGCCATCGCTCAGTTCGGTCAGGATGGCGGACCCGCCGAAATCCCAATCTCGGAGGATGCTCTCTTCGGCGCTCGGGCAGTTAGGACCGCTGCGTCGGCCGCATGCCATGTTCCATACGTCCCTCGGAGTCGCTTGGAAGACCCACAACTCTTCGCCGGACTCCAGGTCCAGCGCGATGATGGCGTCGCTGGTGCGGGTGGCCGGCAGAGACGTGTTCTCCCCCGTGGTCACATACACTCTTCCCCGCCTGGCATCGATCGACGGCGTCGACCAGATCGGGGCGCCGGACGGTCCACGCAGCGCGACGCCAGTGGAGCTGACCTCACCCGTGTACTCCGCCTCCGCCATCGTGACGTACGACCAGAGTTGTTCACCCGTCCGAGCGTTCAGCGCAGTCACCGCGCCCCGCCCTACGCAGCACTCGAATGTGGGGTTCGCGCCAGCGCTCACGCCCGAAGCCGAGAGGGGGACGATGACCTTCCCGTCATGGACGACCACGGATCCGGAGATGTTGCCGCTGCCCTCGTCGACCCGCCCGCTCGCGACCCACATCGGTGCGCCGGTTCGAGCATCGACCGCGTGCACCTGACCGCGCGCGTCTCCAAAGAACAACGTCTCCCGGCCCGTCCCCCCCATTTCTGCCAGCGAGATCGACGACCGCAGTGGAGTGGGGGAGTCGTAGACCCATTTGATGCAACCGGACTCGGTGTCGAGCGCGAGTACTTTGCGGGTGTTCACAGCCGAGTAGAAGAGTGTCGAGCCCGCGATCACCGGCGCGGCGCGCAAACGCGTCACCCCCGGGAACGCGAGAGCCCAAGCGATCTCCAGGTGCTCCATGTCACCCTTGGAAAGACCGGACGCTTTGGCGGAGATCATGCGTGGAGCGGTGACCTCGATGCCGAGAGTGGCCATGGCCACAGGCGGCGTCAGGTTCACTGAACGCAGATCATCCGTGCACCGGATGTCGGCGATCCAGGCGTCGTGGATGACGGCGGTGGCGGCCAGGTACTCGATGACCGCAGCCCGATCGGGGGCCGAGAGCGCCGAGCCCTGCCGAGCCATGATGCCTTCGCTCAGCGCGTAGCGCAGGTCGTCGGCGCTGATCGCCTGGAGGATCTCGAGCGTCGGCGCGCGCGCGTCACCACCATCGTGACACGAGGCGCACTCCTCCTGGTAGACCGCCGATCCCGGATGTGCGTCGTCGCCCGTCTGTGCCGATGCGGGGGAGGTCAGGAGGGCGCTGGAAGCGCCGATGGAAAGTGCACCGAGTAAGACGGACCGGGCGTTCATCAGATCGAGGCTCCCCAGATATCAAGTCGTGAGAACGGGATCGGAGACACCATGCCACCGGTCCATGGCACGCGGAGGATCGTACGCCTGGGGCTCTCCGTGAGGCAAGGGAGTCGAGTCCGAGCTTGCGCCTGCTCAGCTTACTCGGAGTTGAACGCCCCTGGTCGTTGACCTTCAATGTGACACTGTCACATTGGGTGATGATGACAACTTCAAACCTCGGCAGTCTCGTCTGTGCCCTCAACGGCAGGCCCTTCAGCTTGGTGAGGCCGACGAGGAGGACCGAGAGGCTGGTCGCGATGACGGACGCGAAAATGAAGTAGCTGACCAAAGGTGACATTGCGCGTGCCTGGGCTGGAGTGTTCCCACGGCGACGGTATGAGCCTGACCGCTGTGGTCTTCAATGGGGTTGCCTGGCGTCCGGAGGCCTGCCGGCGCATCCTGCTTGTCGGGCGAGTTGCTTAACGGGGGTAGGACCCATGGACCGGAAGAAATCTGAGAAGGAGCCACGAGAGCTCCCTGAGTCCCACGAGCCACAGGAGGGCGCCCACCTCTCGCGGCGCGACTTCCTGGAAGGCACCGGCGCGGCGCTCGGCGTCGCTGGGGTCGCGCCCAGGCTCGGCGTCGCGGAGTCACGGACCGCCGTCGTCGCTCCCCAGGAAGCCGAGGCCGTTCCCCGGACTCGAATTCGCCTCACGGTCAACGGGACCGAGCACCGGCTCGACGCAGAGGACCGCTGGACGCTCAACGAGCTTCTGCGGGATCACATCGAGCTCACGGGTTCAAAAATCGGGTGCAACCGGGGTGAGTGCGGTGCGTGCACCGTGCTGTTGGACGGTGAGCCGATCTACTCCTGCAGTACGCTCGCGGTGTGGGCGGATGGCCGTGCAGTGCAAACGGTGGAGGGGCTCGAGCAGGACGGGGAACTCACCCCGCTTCAGCAGGCCTTCATCGATCACGACGCAGCCCAGTGTGGGTTCTGCACGCCCGGTCAGTTGATGACCGCTACCGCGATGCTGAACCAGAACTCCAGCCCGACGGCGGGGGAGGTGCGCGAGGCGTTGGTCGGCAATCTCTGCCGATGTTCCAACTACAACGCGATCGTGGAGGCGGTGCTGGCGAGCACAGGATCGGGAGGCGCGCCATGAGCCAGGAGCAAGCGAGCCGACCACTCGAAGCGATGAACACCGTGGGGCGAAACGTCCCGCGCATCGACGCCTACGAGCGGGTGACGGGTAAGGCCACCTATACGCGCGACGTCCGCCTACCGGGCATGCTGTACGCACGGATCCTGCGGAGTCCGCACCCGCATGCGCGCATCCGCAGTATCGATATTTCGAGGGCGGAGGCTCTTCCGGGCGTACGCTCGGTCGTCACGCACGAGACACATCAGCTGATCTACAGCTCGGGCTCGGTCGCGGGCGGTCGACAGTACAACGACGCCGCCAAGGACATCACCACGCACCTTCGCTACATGTTCGATAACCCCGTCCGGTACGTCGGGCAGCCGGTGGCGGCTGTGGCGGCGGTCGATCGCCACGTGGCCGAGGAGGCGCTGCAGCTGATCGACATCGACTACGAAGAGCTGCCTTTCGTAATCGATGCCGAGCGGGCGCTGGAGTCAGGCGCCGCTCTCGTCTGGCCCGAGGGCAACCTCGCTTTGGATTATCAAAACCAGGCGAGACCGATGGTGCGGCGCGTCGGAGACGTCTCAGCAGGGCTCCAGGCCGCCGACCGAGTCTTCGAGGACCGCTATACGACCGCGTTCGTGCAGGACGGTCAGATGGAGCCCCGCTCCGCGCTGGCGGAGTGGCATGGCGACAAGGTGACGATCCATACGCCGACCCAGGGCATCTCGAACTGTCGCCACGACAACGCTCGAGACCTGGGTCTCGAGGACCACCAGGTCCAGATCGTCTGCAAATACATGGGCGGTGGTTTCGGCGACAAGAACGGCAGCTACTACTTCGACCTGATCGCGGCGACCTTGGCGAAAGAAGCCGACGCCCCGGTATTGCTAGAGTTGACCCGGAAGGACGATTGGCTGGGCACGCATGGCCGCTGGCACACCATCCAGGACTTCAAAGTGGGTGTGAAGCAGGACGGAACCGTGACCGCGATCCAGATGCACGGCTACAGCGGAATGGGTCCGTACCTTAGGCGGTCGGGTGGCATCAGCGGCATCGAGGTATACGCGTGCCCCAATACCGAGCGCATCATCTACCCGGTGCATACGAACCGAATGGTGTCGGGCAACTTCCGGGCTCCGTCGGATCCGCAGGGCTTCTTCGCCATGCAGTCGATGATGGATGACATCGCGTATAAGCTGGGCGTCGACCCAGTGGATTTCGCGAAGCAAAACATGCTGCGCCCGACCGAGGACGTGCGTTTTACGAACTACACGATGGAAGAGTGCATCGAGCGCGGTGCGCAGCTCTTCGACTGGCAGGGCCGCCGGCGTCCCGAGCCCGGCTCGGACCCGGGCCCGGTGAAGCGCGGGGCAGGCATGTCGTTCATGATGTTCCGATCTGGCGTTGGCCCGAGCAGCGCGATTCTGCGGGTGGACTCCGAGCAGCGCTACACGCTCTTCGTCGGCGTCACGGACATCGGCCCGGGCGCCAAGACGACGATGGCGTTGATCGCTGCCGAGGAGTTGGGCGTGCCCTTGTCGCAGGTGGAGGTGGTTTGGGGCGATACCGATCGCTGCCCGTATTCCGTGGGCGAGTCGGGAAGCCGAACCACGACCCAGACGGGCTACGCGGTCGTACAGGCCGCCATAGACCTGAAGGAGCAGATCGCCGAAGCCGGGGTGCCGACGGGTGATGAGGTACTGATTGCGTCGGCCACCCCGACTCCGAGCACACAGGGGAGGCGCCGCATGTGCTTCGGTGCGCACTTCGTGGAGGTGGAGACTGATGTTCGGCTCGGCCACGTCCGCATCAGCAAGTATGTGGCGGTGCACGAGTCTGGGCGCATCCTCAACCCGTTGCCCGCCCGGGACCAAATTCGAGGCGCGGCGTTGCAGGGAATCGGGCAGGCCCTACACGAGGATCTGCTGTACGATGCGCGGAACGGGCACCCGCTCACCGCAGGGTACTACGGGGCGCGGCACCTGACGCATATGGACGCACCGGAGATCGAGGTCACGTTCATCGAGACCGACGACGGCTTCGGGCCCTACGGAGCAAAGACGGTCGGCGAGGCGGGCATCATCCTCGGCCCGGCCGCAGTGGCCAACGCGATCTTCAACGCCATAGGGCACCGCATGAGAGACCTGCCCATCACGCGGGACAAGATCCTGGAGGCGCTCTCATGAAAGCTTTTGCCAACCGGAATGCCGGTAGCGCATCGGCCGCCGTGTCCCGGGCGCAGGAGGCCATCGGGCGGGGACAGTCCGTGTCTTTCGTCGCGGGCGGCACCGATCTGCTGCAGCTCATGAAGGACCGAGTCGTGAATCGGCCGGGATCCGACCTTCCGGACGTGCTCGTGAATCTCAAGACCATACCCGGCCTCGATGACGTGAGGCTGTCCGGGCCGGATGCGTTCACCGTGGGCGGCATGATGACCCTCGACGCGCTCAGCCGACACACCGTCATTCGCGACGAGTACACCGTCTTGGCCGAAGCGGCCGAGAGCGTTGCCACCCCCCAGATCCGTAAGGCCGGAACCGTTGCCGGCAACGTGTGCCAGCGGCCCTGGTGCTGGTATTACCGCAACGGGTTCGAGTGCCACAAGGCCGGCGGAAGTGTGTGCTTCTCCGTGCGCGGCGAGAACCAGCTGCACGCGATCTTCGGCGGCGGGCCGAGCTTCATCGTACACCCCTCCGACCTCGCGCCTGCGCTCGTCGCGCTCGACGCGAGCTTCCGCATCGTCGGCCCCGATGGTCAGCGTTTCCTGTCCGGAGCCGACTTCTTCGTGCTTCCGAGCGAGGACGCGCAACACGAGAACGTACTCCGGGATGACGAAGTGCTGGTCTCTGTCGAGTTGCCCATTCGTCCGTCCGAGGCTGGTGTACGCAGTGCGTTTCACAAGGTCATGGACCGTGAGGCCTGGACGCACGCTCTGGCGAGCGCGGCGGTCGTGCTGGAGATGGACGGCGACGTCTGCCGGACGGCGAGGATCGTCCTCGGTGGCGTCGCCCCGATTCCCTGGCGTGTTCCCGAAGCAGAAGAACAGCTCGCGGGCAAGCGGATCACGCCCGAGCTCGCCAGACGGGTCGGGGAGGCCGCCATCGCGGGCGCCCGGGCGATGTCCAGGAACGCATACAAGATCCCGCTGACGCGAGAGATCGTGGAGCGAACGGTGCTGTCGCTGGCCGCCTCCGCGTAGGGACCAGTCGCCGACATGAATCGACGAGACTTCCTCCGGCTCCGGACGCGGGGCAGAGAACGCGTTCTCGAGTTGTCGTGTGAGCAGCTCTTCATGCGCTATTCGGATGCTGAGTCGGGCGCCGGCCGTGCTCGGGCGGCGGGCGGGGTCGACCCCGACCCACAGTCATGGGAGGGCGAGCCGCCAACGGAGATCGTCATGCCCACCACCAGCGAGCTTTTCGAGCAGTTCGAGCGGGAGCTGTCGTCCGCAGACGTGCTTCGCTTGATGGACCGTGATTGGCTCGACGGTGGGGTGTTCCAGCGGGAGGTCGAGGCACGGATCGAGGCGTTCGTGGCGCGTGGCGGACGCGTAGAACTCGAGGATACGGCTAACAAGTCCCGGGCGAAGGCAGCCGGACTCCGCCTCATTCTCGCCCTCGGTTTGGGCGTTGCCTCGTCCCTCGGCGCCTGCGCCGCTGACGTCCCTCAGGGCCCTGAGGACGACGTGCTGCAGGCGCGGGTCGAGGCGGCCATCGCGAGGGCATCCGACGTGCCCGGCGACTCCCTTACCATCTCGGTCCGTGGAGGGGTCGTGACGGTGACCGGCTCGGTCGTTTGTGCCGAGTGCGGAGGTCGTCGCACGCCTGGCGGCTCCGGGACGGTCCAGCAGAGCCTCGGCGCCGTAGTTCGCGCCATTCCCGGCGTACAGAGCGTGGAGTTCGATCTGCGGTATCGGCAGCCAGTCGAACCTCCCGGAGGGGCGGGTGGGTAGCGGCTGAAAGCCCAGCCGCCTCGCGGCTGATTCGAGACGCGCGCTCCAACGAGTACTTCCGCTTCTTCCCGAACCGCTATCACCCCGAGCGCTTCTCCGTGCTCACGATCAACTCGACCCCGGACAGAATACCCAAGCGAGGCCGAGGATAGAGAGGTGGCCAAGGCGCTGCTCGTGGAGGCCGAAGTCGAGGCTCGTGGAGCTTCCGACGGTAACCCCGAGAGCGTGGAGCTACGCTTCTCCCTCGCGGTCGCGGGCCTGTACGAAGAGCTGACCGCGGTGCTGCTTCTCAGCGCCCCTCCCAGTCGATACCCGAGAGACTCGCCAACGCCAACTGGAGGGCATGCGTGCCTTTTCGGCCGCCGCCCTGAGCGCGCAGGGCGGTATACAACTGATGAGCCAACGCCAGGCCCGGCAGCGCCAAGTCCATTCGGTGCGCTTCGGCGAGCGCGATTCCCATGTCCTTGATGAAGTGCTCCACGAAGAAGCCGGGGTCGAAGTTGTTGGCGATCATGCGGGTACCGAGATTCGACAGCGACCAACTCCCGGCCGCGCCAGAGGCGACGGACTCCATGACCGTCTCGAGATCGAGCCCCGCCTTGTGGGCGTACAGCAGCCCTTCGCAGACGCCGATCATGCCGGAGGCGATCAAGGTCTGGTTCACCATCTTGGTATGCTGCCCGGCTCCTGGGCCGCCTTGGCGCACGATCGCCTTGCCCATGGCTTGCCAGCAGGGTCCGAGCGCCTCCACCACGTCCGCGTCTCCGCCGATCATGATCGACAGACGCGCTTCCTGAGCGCCGACGTCCCCGCCGGAAACCGGTGCGTCCACGCTCGCCACGCCTTTCGCTCTGGCCGCATCGTAGATCTCGACCGCGAGCGATGGCTCACTGGTGGTCATGTCCACGAGCACATTGCCCGCCTCGCATCCAGCGAGTGCTCCGTCCGGCCCCAGGACGACCTCGCGCACATCGCTCGGGAATCCGACGATGGTGAAGACGACGTCGCTCTGCTCGGCGACCGCCTTCGGCCCGTCTGCCCACACAGCGCCCTTCGCGAGCACCGAGTCCGCCGTCCCGCGGGTGCGGGTGTAGACGGTCGCCGAAAAGCCCCGGTCGATGAGGTGTCCACACATGCTTCGGCCCATGACTCCAAGCCCGATCCAACCGATGCGGGTTTCCCTGGGTTCAACCATCATTGCTCAACTCTGTAGGTAGGGGTCGAATGTGCACCTCCGCGATCGCAATCCCACTCTCTCCCGCGACGGCATAGAGTAGGAAGACGCGACCGGCTTCCTCGTAGATTGCCGGGTCCCGAAGCTGGTTCACATGCCCGTACGCCGTGCTGCGTACGGAGGGCACGAGTGGAGCGTCCGCCCCTTCCCAGACGCGTTCTGGTCGCAGTACCTCGCGTGGCGCGCTCTCCGACCACGAGTTCCAGTCGGCGGAGAGGTCGATCGTGCTCACCTGGATGAGCTCGGGAACCTCTCCCACCTGCGTCCAAAAGACGAGCAGCGTCCCGCTGCGAATGAGCAGCGCCGAGTGCCGCATCCTGCCGTTGAAGAGGCGTGGTCCCTCTTCGAAACCGCCGAGCGGATCGCGCGACCGGTAGAACTGTCCGGGCATCGACATGGCATAGGTGTATCCGGCGTGCTGAAAAACCCTCATGTACGTGCGCCCGAGCACCTCCGGCCGCGCCTCGAAGTGGATGCCATCGGCCGAGGTCGCCACGCGAGAGACCTGTCGGCTCACACCGTCGAGGCCGTGGAAATACATCACGATGCGTCGATTCTGTTCGTCCACATGCACGTCGGGCGAAGCGATATGTGGGGTGGTGACTTCGGTCAGCAGATCGTGCGATATCGCCGCGGCCCCACCCCTATTCTCTCGCAGACGCTCGAGTTCGTCCGGGGACACATCGGGGGGGGCCGTCAGGAAGTGGGAGTCGGCGATCTGTAGGCTCCCTTGGGGGTGGATGCGCCAGGGGCCGGTCACCTCGTCCGCGTAGGCCAGCCGAATGTACCGGCCCTTATGGTCCGCGAAGTAGAGATAGTAGGCGCCGAGTCGACCTTCGACCCAGCTCGGGACCCGAATGAGCGAGGGGCCCTGGATGTTTTCGCCGATGCTCGGATGCAGCGCAGGGGTGACGATCGGCGCGTCGAGCAGTCGTTCGACGCGCACTTCGTAGTCGACCGTCTGGGCGCTACAAGGTGCTGTCCGAGGTTTGCTCGGGGCCTCCCGGTAGAAAGCCTCGAGAGGACGGCGGGGAATGGCGAGAGCTACGGAGGCTGCGAGCGTGGAACCTACGAAAGTGCGCCTCTTCATGGATCTCATCTTGGTGGTGGGGCAATACATGTACGAGGCCAGTCTAGGTCTCGCGAATCGCGGCGGCAAAGCTTCCGCCGGATCCAGATGGTTAGTGCGTCATCCCATATATGAAGTAGTTCACACCGATCCTGAAGGCCTCATTGGTCGGGTCGACCGGGTACCATCCTTCCGCGGCCCACTCCCACATGTCGCCGATGTCGGCTCCCGCGT
>JAYZBT010000173.1:0-5041 GCA_036338615.1 Gemmatimonadota bacterium | reverse complement strand
CTTCGGCGTATGGGACATCGTGTACTACGTCGGGCTGTGGTTTCTGCTGGGCTGGCCGGCGTCTCTGGTAGAGCCAGATGTGCTCTTTCTCATCCCCGCCGTCTGGGCCGGACCGGTGCTGGCCCCGTCGCTGATCGCCCTCTCCATGTCGGTCGCGGCTTGGGTGCTTTGGCCGATGGACTATCGGGTCATCGCACCGCGTGCTTGGGAGTGGGCGCTGATGGCGGTGGCCGGCGTCGTGTTGGTCGCGACGTTCATCGTGCCGGCTGCCTCGGCTGGGGTGACCCACCTGGGGGAGGGAATCTCACTGCCGGAGGTGAGCTATCCATGGTGGGGTTGGATGATTGGAGAGGGTACGGCGGTGTTCCTAGCGGTGCGATGGTGGATGAGGGGGCGAGCTGGCCATGGGGATCTCCTGCGCTCAAACGTGAGCACCAAATAGAGCGCATGTCGGATTCAAGGAGGCGACCATGAGGCTCTCTCCGTCGGACCTGATCCCTTTGCTGGTCATCATGGGTAGTGGAGCCGTCGGCGTGGTTTCGTCCGCCGCGCTCGTGCTCTGGATGAGCCCCGCACTTGCCTCTGCGCCCGTCCCGGCGATAGTCGAGGCCGCGCCTACCGCCGCTGCGCCCCTCCGGGAGAGCGCTGCACCCGTGCGCGTGGTCTTTTCGGTGCGTGCGCCCGTGCCCGACGTGTCCGAGTCTGCGCGGCACGCCTGGCCTGGGCCTGCGCCCGTTCGACTTGTGTGGACGTCTGACGGAGGGAAAATCGTCGTCCTGTGTCGCGAAAACGACGCGGACCGGCCACTGACCGCTCACGGAGCGGACGAATGGGTTCTCAAGAGCCTCCGGGACTCCGGGCAGTCCTTGGAGCGGGTGCCTTCAAGCCTGCGACAGGTCGGCTACAATCCGGGGATCGCAAATCGTTATTTCGATCTATTGGAGGCTGAACGGGCATGCTAGAGGGGCGGCGCCACCGCCGTTGATGGGGAGCGCATGATCATTCACCCAGCGATTTCCGTGGCATGGCGTCGGAGTGGTTTCGCGTTGGTCGTGCCGCTGGCGCTCGTCCTCGCCATGCCGTCACCGGGCGAAGCGCAGGCCTCGGTCCTTCACCCAACCGAGCTCTGCCGCGATCACGCCGACGCGTCCATCGTGACATTCGAGGACGCGCTCCGGAGGCACGAATACGAGAGTCCCTCCGGCTCGATGAGCAGGACGATCTCACCTGCGACTTGGTCTCGGACCTAACTGCGTTGAATGTTCGCCCCGCCGGAATCGAGAGCTTGGCGGGAATCCAGAATCTCTCGGGCCTGACGTCCCTCTATGTGCGTGGCACGTATGTGCGTGGCACGTCGATCACTGACGTCAGTGCGCTGAGCGGGCTCGAGCGGCTGACCTACCTGAATCTCAACCGCAACTCGATCACCGACATCAGCGCATTGAGTGGCCTCACACGCCTGACCAAACTCGGTCTCTCAGGCAACTCGATCACCGACGTCAGCGCACTGAGCGAACTCACCGCCCTGACCGAGTTACGCCTCAGCAGCAACCCGGGCTTCAGCAACATCGAACCTCTGCTCGACCACAGGGAGATCGACAGTGTCTCCCTTCTGGACACCAGAGTGAGTTGCGCGAACGTCGCCTGGCTGCAGAGCAACGGAGTGTTCGTATTCTCCGCCTGCCAGTGAAGAACGGCCGCGCTTGATTTCTGACTGAGCGGCGGCTATTCAGGACCGAGAAGCGAAGCAGATACCGAGAGCAAGGAGTCGTCGCCAAATGGACCTGAGCCCGAGCCGTACCGATGCATCAACATCGCCCTCCGCGCGTGTACTGCGGCCTGCGCTTCTCCTGGCCGCACTCGCCTTCGCGGCGGCGGTGAGCGCACCGAACGTGGACGCGCAGGCGGTGACCCCACGACCCGGGCAGCAGGTCGTCCTCGTAACGGGCTCGACGAGCGGACTGGGACGCGAGGTCGCGCGCAGACTCGCAGCGACGGGTGCCTTCGTCATCGTGCACGGCCGCAACCGTGAGCGGGGCATGGAGGTCGTCGAGGCGATCGAGAGCGAGGGGATCGGGAACGCGCGCTTCTACGCCGTGGACCTTGCATCGTTCGAGCAGGTCCGAGAATTCGGTGAGACGATCCTGCGCGACTACGACCGACTCGATGTACTCGTCAACAACGCCGGCTTCGGGAGGGCGCCCGACGAGCGCATGGTCACGGAGGATGGGCACGAGCTGCGCTTTCAGGTGAACCACCTCTCGCACTTTCTGCTCACGCGGATGTGGCTGCCTCGGCTGCGTGAGTCGGCTCCCTCACGCATCGTCAACGTATCGTCGGGTGCTCAGCAGCCCATCGACTTCGACGACGTGATGATCGAGAACGACTTCAGCGGTGGCCGCGCCTACGCCCAGAGCAAGCTCGCCCAGATCATGTTCACCATCGATCTCGCTGAGGAGCTGGAGGGAGCGGATGTGATCGTGAACTCACTGCATCCGGCGACGTACATGGATACGGGGATGGTGAGGAGGGCCGGGCTCACGCCGAGGGCCACCGTCGGCGAAGGTGCAGACGCGGTGATGCAGCTGATCACTTCATCCGATATCGGGAGTGGCGGTTATTTCAACCGACTGCGGCCGGCGCGCGCGAACGCCCAGGCGTACGACGAGGATGCTCGGAACAAGCTTCGCGAGTTGAGTGAGGAGCTGACCCGGGGGCGCTGAGGATACGTCTTAGTCTCAATGCAGTCCGGAGTAGATGAGTCCTCCTGCACTGGTTCGAGGAACTGAAGGCGCGAGCAGGTAACTGATGGGACGTTTTTCTCAACTCCGGCCCCGACATGGAGGTCGCGGCGATCGTCGCATACGAGCACCACATCAAGTACGACGGCAGCGGTTACCCGGGCGTCAGGTACCAACGCAAGCTCCATCGCATAACGCAGTTGTTCCAGGTCTGCGACGTCTATGATGCTCTGCGCACGCCGCGTCCCTTCCGGGACCCCTGGCCGCTCGCGGAAATCGTGCCGCATTTGCAGATGGAAAGCGGCAAGACCCTGTATCCGGCCGCTGTGGAGGCGTTCACCGGCATGCTACGCGAATGGGAGACTCTCTAGCCCCCCGCGGCCAGTAGTCGCGCGCTGATCGCTTCGCGATCCACCTCTGAGCCGCGCAGGTAGACCGACGCGATCCTGCGCGTGTTGGTGATGTCATTGAGCGGATTGGCTTCGAGCACCACGAAGTCCGCGCTCTGGCCCGAGGCGAGTGTTCCGACGTCGGACAGGTGCAACAGCTCGGCTGACGTGCTCGTGGCGGCCACGATCGCGTCGCTCGGTGTCATGCCAGCGGACACCATGTCCTCGAGCTCCTGGTGCACCGCCCAGGGCGCGCCGCCATCTGTCCCGAATCCGATGCGGACGCCGGCCTCGGAGAGCCGCGCAAGGTTGCGTGCCTGGATGCCGAACGATTCCTGCGCCTGCGGGTTGTCCGTCGCTCGCGCCTGCATGGCCGAGAGCTGGTCGGCGGGCACGGTCCCGCTGAGCCAACTCAAGTCTGCCGCCACGCCTGGGTTGGGCAGGTTGGGGACCAGCACGAAGCCGGGGCGCTCCCGCACGAGCGCGACGAACTCGTCGTCTACGTCCCTGTCCCGCACGCTGTGCGCAAACGCGTCGACACCGGCGCGTAGCAGTCCCTTCGCGTCACTCAACGCAAAGATGTGTGCGGTCACCTGGAGGTCGTGCTCGTGTGCCTCGTCGATGATGGCACCGAACAGGGCAGGCGTGAGCTTCTCGTACTGCCCGCCTCGGTCATCCACCCAGATCTTGACGATGTCGACCTGCAGGCTGGCCAGCTCCTGGACGGCCGCGCGTGCCTCGTCTTCGGTATTGACCCAGTGCGGAACCTCTGACCTTCCTGGCTCAGGGCGCGTGATGCCGGCGCCCGAGCTGAGAAATCGCGCCGCGCCGGAAATCGCGCCATCACGCAGCGCGAGCGTCTCGTCCCCCGCGTCGCTGCCCAGGCTCACCGCTGCTCCGACGCCGTAGTAGGCGAGGTGTTCGAGCTGGCCGACGAGATCCGCGCGCGTGGTGCCGAGATGCATGTGTGTGTTGATGAGCGCAGGGATGATGGTCTTCCCGCTCAGGTCCATGCGCGCGGCGCCTTCCGGCACGTCCACGTCCCCCGCGGCACCGACGCTGGTAATGCGTCCGCCATCGACCACGATGGTGGCGCTCGCGATGGCGGTCCCGTCCCCTACGATCACCCGGGCCCCTTCGAAAGCGATGGCGGTCGATGACGCGCCCTCATCGGAGGCGGCACAGCCGGCCAGGGGGAGGAGCAGGGCTAGCAGCAGCCGGCGAAAAGCCGACTGAAATCGAGGAGCAGGGCTGACGATGCTCATGGGAGCCTCCGGGGCAAGTGCGGGATCTACGGGGCCGGTTACGCGATGGCTCGCACGGTAGACGGGCGACTATAGTTTGCGCCAGGCCGAGCTTCCTTGCACCCCACTCCTGTGCATCAGCATGTTGCCCCTCGTCTGATCCTCCGAGTCAGAGGACACCCCCGTGTCCGAAGCCATCACCCGCTTGGATGCAGCCCTGGAGGGCCGCTACCGCATAGAGCGTGAATTAGGCGAAGGCGGGATGGCCACCGTCTACCTGGCTGACGATCTCAAGCACGATCGCAAAGTCGCGGTCAAGGTGCTTCGCCCGGAACTGGCGGTGACGCTGGGAGCGGAGCGTTTTGTGCGCGAGATCGATATCGTGGCGCAGCTGAGTCATCCCCACATCCTCGTGTTGATCGAGTCCGGCGACGCCGACGGGTTGCTGTACTAGGTCATGCCCTACGTGGTCGGAGGATCGGTCCGCGACCGTCTCAATCGGGAAACCACCCGACCCATTGCGGACGCGATTCGCATCACCTAACAGGTGGCGTCGGCGCTGACCTACGCGCACGAGTGTGGCGTGGTCCATCGAGACATCACGCCGGAGCTGGACCCATTGAATGCCTGGTTTCAGGCGCTCTACGGCCTTGTACTGCATATGACC